>NZ_SSDO01000179.1:0-827 GCF_004794395.1 Microbacterium sp. K41
GGGCGCCCTCGCCCGCCGCGACCCCGCGCACCGCCTGCACGAGCGTCGGCGCATCCACGGTCTTGAGCAGGAACCCCACGGCCCCGGCGCGGATCGCCGCGAGCACGAGCTCGTCCTCGTCGAAGCTGGTGAGCACCAGCACGTCCGCCAGACCCCGGTCGACGATCTCCCTCGTGGCCGAGACGCCGTCGCGCCCCGGCATGCGCAGATCCATCAGCACCACGTCGGGGCGCAGGGCGGCGGCGTTGCGCACGGCCACCTCGCCATCGGCCGCTTCGCCCGCCACCACGATGTCGTGCGTCTCGAGCATGATGCGCAGCCCCGCACGGATCGCGCCGTGGTCGTCCGCCAGCAGCACCGTCGGGGCGCTCACGACCGCGCTCCCGCCGGCAGCCGCGCCTCCACGGTCCAGCCGTCGCCGTCGGGCCCCGCCTGGAACGCGCCCCCCAGCGCCGCCACCCGCTCCCGCAGCATCTGCAACCCCCACCCCTCGCTGTCGTGCCGCATCGGGGCGACCGCTGCCGTCCCGCCGAGCGACCGCACCCGCACCAGCGCCTCGTCGCCGGAGCGTGCGATCCGCACCTCGACCTGCGCACCCCGCGCGTGCCGCACACAGTTGCCGAGCGCCTCCCGCACCACCCGCACGACCGCCTGCTCGCCGCCCCCGCCGAGATCGCCGAGATCGCCGAGATCCGCCGCGTCGAGGCGGACCGCCAGCCCCGACCGCCGCGCCTCCTGCACGATGCCGTCGAGGTCGGCCCAGCTCGGCGTGGGCATGAGCGGGCCGCCGCCGCGGCGCAGCACCGAGATCATCGACCGCAACGCAC
>NZ_SSDO01000180.1:0-529 GCF_004794395.1 Microbacterium sp. K41
CGGCGACCACCGCGGCGAGCAGCCCCTCCACGAACGGCGCGGGCGCCAGTCGCACCGGCACGTCGCTCGCCCGCAGCTCCAGCGCGAGCTCGGCGCTCAGCACCGCGGACCCGAGGTCCATCAGCACCAGCACCCCGTCGCAGTCCGCGGCGAGGGCATCGATCGCGGTCGCGACGGCCACGGCGTCGGTCCCGAGTACCGGGGCACCGTCGGCGTCGACCCCCGCACCCGCCGCCACCTCGACGCGCACGCCTCCCCCCGGCACCATCTGGAGGGCGAGCTCGAGCGCCGCCTCCCCGAGCCGGGCGCTGTGGGAGACGGCGACGATGCCGATCATCAGGCGCTGTCCGCGATCGCGGCGGCGAGCGTGTCGAACAGGATCGCGGTGGAGGCCGCGCCCGGGTCGAGGTGCCCCGCGCTGCGTTCGCCCAGGTAGCTGGCGCGCCCCTTGCGCGCCACCAGGTCGAGGGTGGCGTCGCGCCCCGCGGCCGCCGCGTCGGCCGCCGCCCGGGCGGCGTCGCCCACCGAG
>NZ_SSDO01000181.1:0-3460 GCF_004794395.1 Microbacterium sp. K41
CGGTGGCGACCGGTGTCGGCTCGCTGCAGAGCGGCCCGGAGGGGCTGGCCGCCACGCTCGACGAGGCGGGCGACGCGGCACGCATCGCGGCCGACCGCTCCGCCACGGGCTGGTTCGTGCGGGTGGACAGTCTCGGTCTGGAGCAGCTGCTGCTCGCCTGGACCGGGAACGACACGTTCGTGCCGGCGGCGCAGTCGCTCCTGGCGCCGCTCGCGGACGGGGGCGGCGAGCTGCTCACGACGCTGTCGGCCTACCTGGACCACGAGTCGGGGATCGCCGCGACCGCGGCCGCCCTCGGCCTGCACCGCAACACCGTCATGGTGCGCATCCGCCGGGTGCAGGAGCTGCTCGGGATCGACATGAGCGATCCGGAGGCCCGGCTCGCGCTGCACCTGGCGTGCCGGGCCGTGCTGCCGCGCTGACCCCGCCGCTGCCTACTCCGGGTCGCCGTGCAGCATCCAGGCGATGCCGAACCGGTCGACGAGCATGCCGAACGTCCCGCCCCACGGCGGCACATCCAGGGGCATCGTGATGGTCGCACCCTCCGAGAGCCGGTCCCACACGCGCTGCGTGACCTCCTGGGTGTTGCCGCTCAGCGACACGGAGATGCCCTGCGGCTTCTCGTAGGTCATGCCGTCGGGGGTGTCCGAGGCCATCAGCACGAGACCGTCCGGGGTGGTGAGCTGCGCGTGCATCACGAGGTCCTGCTGCTCCGGGCTCTGCACCATGCCGGGGAACTCGCCGAAGACGCTGATGTCGAGCTCACCGCCGAGGACGCTCCGGTAGAACTCCATCGCCTCCCGGGCCTCGGTGCGGAACGACAGGTACGGGTTGAGATTGGGCATGACTGCTCCTGGTCGTGTTCGGACTGCTGAGGATCCCCGCCGCGCCTCAGTCTCCGCTCCGTCGCGCGCCGTCGCAAGAGCAGGGGCACGACCGCGCCGACACCCCGTCCCGGAGGTGCGGTGCCGGAGGGAGGGTCAGGGGTGCGCGGTCTCCGCGAGCCACTCCGCGAACGTCTGCCGGCCGAGGTCGGCATCGGGTCCCGGAAGCGCCTTGCCCTCCCGCATCCCCGTCATCTGCGGGCCGGGCACGCTCAGCGCCGGAACCCAGCCGCGGTAGCCCTGGTGTCGCGCGAATGCCCGGATCATGTCGGCCAGCTGTTCCTCTCGCGGCCCGGCGAAGTCCGCCACGCGACCCCGCGGCTCCCCGACGGCGAGAGCTGCGAGACGCTCGCCGACCTCGCGGGCGGCCACCGGCTGCGTGCGGGCCCGGGGTGCCACGTGGAGCGGGCCGAGCGTCGCGCGGGCGAACATCTGCGCGGCGAACTCGTGGAACTGGGTGGCGCGCTGGATCGTCCACGGCACGGGCGACGCCTCCACGATCTTCTCCTGCGCGACCTTGCCCGCGTAGTAGTCGTAGGGGATGCGGTCGACGCCGACGATCGAGAGGAGCACCGCGTGTCGCACGCCCGCGTCGGCGGCGGACGACAGCAGGTTGCCTGTCGCCGCGGTGAAGAACTCGATCGCCGCGCTCGCCTTCAGCGTCTCGATGCTCGCGACGTCGATCACCGCGTCCGCTCCGCGCAGCGCCTCGGACAGCCCTCTCCCGCTCACCAGATCGACGCCGGTCGAGCGGCTGAGCACCACCGCGTCATGCCCCGCCTCCCGGACCGCGTCCACGGTGTGCCTGCCCACGACGCCGGTGCCACCGGCGACAGCGATTCTCATGCGTGCGTTCTCCTTCGTCTCGGGAATGGTCCTGCCTCTCCGACGATGCAGCCCGCCCGAATGTGAGGCGATCGGCGACATCCGCCGTGCCCGCGTGCGTCGCGCAGGGCCAGGATAGGAGACGATGGACGACCTCGAAGCCCCTGAATCCGAGCGGCGACCCCTGCTGGCCCTCGCATACCGCCTGCTCGGTACGGTCGCCGACGCGGAGGACGCCGTGCAGGAGACCTACGCGCGCTGGTATCGGATGTCGCCCGCGGAGCGAGCGGCGATCGTCAACCCGGCCGCGTGGCTGACGAGGGTCGCCGGGCGCGTCTGTCTCGACGTGCTCGGATCGGCGCGTGCCCGCCGCGAGACCTACGTCGGCCCGTGGCTGCCCGAGCCGGTGCCGCACGGTTCCGCGTTCGCCGGGCCGCCGCACCCCGACCCGCTCGACCGCGTCACCCTGGACGAATCCGTCGGCCTGGCGCTGCTCGTGGTGCTGGAGTCGCTCACGCCCGCCGAGCGTGTGGCCTTCGTGCTGCACGACGTCTTCGGCGTGCCGTTCGCCGAGATCGCCGAGACGGTCGGACGCACCCCCGCCGCGGTCCGGCAGCTCGCCTCGCAGGGGCGCCGACGCGTGCGGGCTGGGCGATCCGGAGTCGCCGACCGAGCTCAGCACGACGCGGTGGTGCGGGCGTTCCTTGGCGCGGCGGCCACGGGTGAGTTCGACCGGCTCGTGAGGCTGCTCGACCCCGACGTGGTGCTCCGCTCCGACGCCGGAGGCAAGAAGTCCGCGGCGCTGCGACCCGTGGTGGGGGCCGACCACGTGGCCCGGTTCGTGCTCGGCATCGCGCGCCGCAACCCCGAGGCCGAGGTCGCCCTCGTGCCTGCGCCGGACGGGCTCGCACTGCTCGCGACGCTCGATGGGGATGCGGACGCGGTGTTCTCGTTCGTCGTGCGCGGCGACCGGATCGCCGAGGTCTTCGCGGTGCGCAACCCCGACAAGCTCACGCAGTGGCCGGGATCCTCGCGGTCGCTAGCATGACGAGGGTGACGACCCCCACCGTGCGTCCCGGTATCGCCGAGCGCCTCGCCCGCATGATCCGCCTCCCCACCGTCTCCGCGGAGCTGGACGAACGCGGCCTCGCGCCGTTCGAGGAGTTCGCGGCGCTGCTCGCCGAGCTGTACCCGCGCACGCACGCGGCGCTGACGCTCGAGCGGCACACCGACCTGGGGCTGCTGTTCCACTGGGCGGGCACGGGAGCGGTGACGGACGGACCCGTCGTGCTGATGGCGCACTACGACGTGGTCCCGGTCGACGAGAGCGACGCCTGGACCCATCCGCCGTTCGCGGGGGTGATCGCCGACGGCTCGGTGCACGGGCGCGGGGCGCTCGACGACAAAGGGCCGCTGATCGTGGTGCTCGAGGCCGTCGAGAACCTGCTGGCCGACGGCTTCCGTCCGCCGCGCGACGTGTACCTGTCGTTCGGCGGGAACGAGGAGACCTACGGGCGGGCGGCCGAGGAGATCGCGCGGGTGCTGCGCGCCCGCGGCATCGTGCCGTGGCTCGTGATCGACGAGGGCGGGGCGGTCGTCGACGCACCGCTGCCCTTCGTCCCCGGGCGTGCCGCGATGATCGGTGTCGGCGAGAAGGGCGTGATGACGCTGCGGCTCTCGGCGCGCGGCGACGGCGGGCACGCCTCGGTGCTGCAGTTGTCGAGGGTCGCACGGGGCCGGTCGGCGTCGGC
>NZ_SSDO01000182.1:0-3425 GCF_004794395.1 Microbacterium sp. K41
CAGGGCCATCATCACGCGCGCCGGCATCCGCGGCATCCCCGCCGCCGTGAGCATCGCCGCCGCCTGCTCCGCCGGTTCCACGCCCCGGTGCTCGCGCTGCTGCTCGGCATCACCCGCCGTCGCGTCCGACCCGTCGTCGGCGCTCGCGGCCTCCCCGCCCGGTCCCCGCGTCATCGCACTACCCGCCCGTCGCGAGCTCGCGCCGACGCATGAGGGCCAGGGCGCCCGCCGTGGCCCCGGCGACCACGAGCACGAGCCACCACAGCCCCCGCACGTCGACGCCGTCGCCGTCGACCACCGGGGTCACCGCGAACGGGGAGAGGTTCGCGGTCCAGTCCGGCAGCCCGAACAGCGGGCCGAACATGCCGAGCAGCGCCGCGAGCAGGACCAGGATCCACGCCACCGGGATGGTCGCGCGCGGCAGCACCACGAACACGATGGCCGTGAGCGCCACGAACACCACCGCCGCGACCGCCTGTCCCGCGCCCGCCACGGCCACGATGCGATACAGCTCGCTGTCGCCGTCGCGCGACCACACGCCGAGCCAGCCACCCAGCACGGCGGCGCTGACCACGATGAGCACCGCGCCCACGCCGACGATCACGTGGTCGGCGAGCCAGCGCACCCGTCCGGTGGGGGTCGAGAGCACGAGCTCGACCGTGCCTCGCGCCTCCTCCTGCCGCGCGCGCACCACGGTCTGCACCGCGCAGCAGGCCGCGAGGATGCCCAGCAGCGTGAAGAACACGGTCACCACGACCTCGTCGAGCCCGCCGGTCGCGCCGCCGATCTTCTCCAGGATGTCGGTCACGGCGGGATTCTCGCCCGCGATCTGGTCGACCACGCCGCCCAGGGTCGTGGCGAGCAGCCCGGTGAGCAGTCCGCCGACCGCCCACCCCACGACCGCGCCCGAGGTGAGTCGCCACACCAGCGCGTGCGGCGACGAGAGGGCGGGTCGCGCCGCGGAACGGCCGGGGCGTTCGGCCACGAAGCCCGCGTCCACATCGCGCAGGCCCTGCAGTGCCAGGGCCCCGGCGGCCAGGACGAGGCCGAGCGCCAGTCCCAGGACCGCGGGCCAGGCCGCGTCGACGTCGTACGGGCGCGTCTGCTCCGCCCAGCCGAACGGCGACAGCCACGCGGGCCAGGCGCTCGCGATCGCGGTCAGCTCGTCGTTCGGGGTCCCGGCGGCGTTGCCGATGCCCCGGAGCAGGAAGGCGGCCACGAGCACCCACACCGCCGCGGAGTTCGCGCCGCGCGACGTGCGCAGCAGCTGCGCCGCGAGCAGGGCGATCCCGAGGAAGGCGACGCCGCAGGAGGCGGCCGCGGCGCCGGAGAGCAGCGAACCGGCGACGGGCAGCCCGGTCGCGAGCAGGGCGACTGCGGTCAGCGCGCCCAGCACGACGTTGGCGAGGAGGCCGTGCACGATCGTCGCGACGGTGGGAAGGTGTCGTCCGGCGGGTGTCGCCCACACGAGCTCGGCGCGCCCCGACTCCTCGTCACCCCGGGTGTGGCGCACCGCGAGGAACGTGCTCATGAGGGCCGCCAGCATCGCCAGCCACGGCAGGATCTCGAAGGCCAGGAACGCGCCCTCCGAGGTGCCGGACGGCAGGCCGCGGAACATCAGGATCACCGGGTTCGCGAGCGCCGCGGCCAGGATGTTCTGCCGGTCGGCCAGGGTCGAGTACGACTGCGTGACGCCCGCATACCCCGCGAACGCCATGAGCGCTGTGCCGAGGATCCACAGCGGCACCTGCACCCGGTCGCGGCGGATGCGCTGGCGCAGCAGCACCCCGAAGCGGTCCATCACGCACGACCCTTCGCGTGGCGGGAGCGCCGGGTGGACGGCGCCGCGTCGGACCCGCCGTCCTCCGCCGCCTCGAGCGTCGCGAGGTCGTCGCCGTAGTGCCGCAGGAACAGTTCTTCGAGCGAGGGCGGAGCCACGCGGAGGTCGGAGATCCCGAGAGTGGCGAGGGCGGGCAGCACCGCGGCGGTGCGGTCGCTGTCGACGGTGAGACGGAAGCGGTCGTCGTGCACCGTGGCGTCGTGCACCTCGGGGATCGCGGCGACGCGGTCGAGCGGGACACCCGGGGCCGTGAACGACACGTCGCTGCGGGTGAGGTGCCGCAGGTCGGCGAGCGTGCCGGTCTCGACGATGCGCCCGGCGCGGATGATCGACACGCGGTCGCACAGCTGCTCGACCTCGCTCATGATGTGGCTCGACAGCAGCACGGTCGCGCCGTTCTCGTGGGCCCGCGCGACCTCGCGCTGGAAGATCACCGCCATGAGGGGGTCGAGCCCGCTGGTCGGCTCGTCGAGGATGAGCAGGTCGGCCGGCACGGCGAAGGCCGCGATCAGCGCCACCTTCTGGCGGTTGCCCTTCGAGTACGCGCGGCCCTTCTTCCGCGGGTCGAACTGGAAGGCCTCCAGCAGCCGGGCCTTCTCGCGCCGGTAGGCGGCGTCGTGCGTGCGGGCTCCGCGCAGCCGGGCGAGCAGGTCGATGGCCTCGCCCCCGGAGAGGTTGGGCCACAGGCTCACGTCGCCCGGCACGGAGGCGATGCGCCGATGCAGCTCGACGGCCCGACGCCACGGGTCCTCGCCGAACACGGTCACCGCGCCCCCGGTGCGGCGGGCGAGGCCCAGGAGGATGCGGATCGTGGTGGACTTGCCGGCGCCGTTCGGCCCGAGGAATCCGTGCACCTGACCGGACTCGACGCTCAGGTCGAGACCGTCGAGGGCGTGCACGTGCCCGTAGTGCTTGGTGAGGCTCTGGGTGGCGATCACGGTGCTCATGCGCGGGAGCGTACGCCCGCTTCACGAACTTGTGAATCCGGTGAAGCGGACGCATGCGGAATCCTTACGGCGCCCGCGTACAGTGGGCTGGTGCCGGAGTTCCCCTACGCCCGCCTGCGCCGCTGGCCCGACGTCGAGGCCGAGAACCTCCAGGCGCACGACGCCACCGACCTGCTGCTCGCGTCGCGGGCGCTCGACAGCGGGATCACCGGTGCCGAGACCGCCGTGATCGGGGACGACTACGGCGCGATCACCCTGCCGCTCGTGGCGTCCGGGCTCCGGGGGATCCGGGCGCACCAGGACCTCGCGACCGGGCGCCGCGCCCTCGCCCGCAACGCGGAGGAGCTGGGACTCGACGGCTTCACGACGCACGAGCTCGACGAGACGCTGCTGCGCGGGGCACGGCTCGTGCTGCTGCAGCTACCCAAGGCCCTCGCGGAACTGGAGCAGATCGCGGATGCGGTCGCCCGCTGGGCCGCGCCCGACGCGGTGCTCGTGGCCGGGGGTCGCGTCAAGCACATGACCCTGGCGCAGAACGAGGTGCTGCGGCGGAGCTTCGGGGACGTGCAGCCGCAGCGGGCCGAGCGCAAGTCGCGGCTGCTCGTGGCGTCGCAGCCGCTGGCCGTCCCCGCGCAGCC
>NZ_SSDO01000183.1:0-2118 GCF_004794395.1 Microbacterium sp. K41
CGTCTGCACGGGCAACATCTGCCGCTCGCCGCTGGCCGAGGTGATGCTCCGCCGCTCGCTCGAGCCGCTGGGCGTGCGCGTGCACAGCGCGGGGACGCACGCGCTGGTCGGCCACGGCATGCCGGAGCCGGCGCTCGAGCTCGCGGCGACGGCGGGCGTCGAGCCGTCGATCGCCGCCGCCCACCAGGCGCGCTACCTGGTCGAGCCGCTGCTCGCCGACACCGACCTCGTGCTGACCATGGCCAGGGAGCACCGCTCGCACGCCGTGAAGATGCTGCCGAGCATCCTGCGGCGCACGTTCACGGTGCGCGAGTTCGCCCGGCTCGCGTCCACCCTGACCAGTGCGGACGCGAGGGCGGCAGCCGATGCCGCAGGCGACGCCCCTACCGACCGGTTCGCCGCCGTGCTGCGCGCGCTCAACGACCAGCGCGGACTCACCCCCTCGCTGCCGGAGGACGACGACGTGATCGACCCCTACCGCCGCTCGCGCGAGACCTACGCGCTCTCGGCATCGCAGCTCACCCCGGCGCTGGCCGAGGTCGAGCGGGTCGTGCGCGACGCCATCGGCTGAGACGCACCCGTCCGCACGGACGATCACCGTATGCTCATGGTCATGCAGGCATCCCGTGCTCCCCGAGGGATGCGCGAGGGGCGGAAACCGTGGAACTGAGAGACTACGTGCGCATCGTGCGCGCGCACTGGATCGTGATCGTGGTGGCCACGCTGGTCGGCGCCGCCGCCGCGTTCGGATGGACCGCCCTGCAGCCGCGCGTGTACTCCGCCGACACCACCGGCATCGTCACGGCGGCCGGCGGAGACGGCTCGAGCGGCTCCGCCCTGGTGGGCAATCAGCTCGCGCAGAGCAGGGTGAAGTCGTACCTCAACATCGGCTCGTGGCGGGCGGTCGCCGAGCACGCGATCGACGAGCTCGGGCTGGACACGACCCCCGACGTGCTCGTGAACCGGGTGACCGTGACCAATCCGCTCGACACGACCGCCCTGCAGGTCACCGCGAAGGGACCGACGCCGCAGGAGGCGCAGGCGCTGGCGCAGGCCTGGCTCGACGGCATGGCGATCGAGATCGACAAGCTCGAGGGCGGCACCTCGTCGACCCCGGCCGCGATCTCCCTCGTGGTGGGCGACTCCGCGCGCCTGCCCACCGAACCCTCCTCCCCCAACACGCGCATCGCCGTCCTCATCGGCGCGCTCGCCGGACTCGCGCTGGGCCTGGTCTACGCGTTCGTGCGCCACACGGTCGACCGGCGGGTCCGCCACCCCCGCGACATCGAGCGCGAGACCGGCGTCTCCGTCATCGGGACGCTGCCGCTGGAGAAGTCGATGTCCGACGAGCGGCAGGTGATCGACTTCTCGCTCGAGTCGCAGCACGGCGTCTCCCACCACACGATCGAGTCGATGCGCGAGCTGCGCACGAACCTGCAGTTCATCGACGTCGATCACCCGCCGCGGGTGATCGTCGTGACCAGCTCGGTGCCGGGCGACGGCAAGTCGACCGTGTCGGTCAACCTCGCCTCGAGCCTCGCGGCCGCCGGGCAGTGGGCGATCCTGATCGACTGCGATCTGCGGCGCCCCGTCATCGCCGACATCTTCGGCATGTCCCGCGACGTCGGCCTGACCGACGTGCTCGCCGGACGCGCGGAGCTGCAGGACGTGGCGCACCGCCCCTCGCGCGACGTACCGCTGGCCGTGGTGGGGGCGGGCCGCATCCCGCCGAACCCCAGCGAGCTGCTGGGCTCGAAGCGCATGCGCGACTTCCTGGCCGAGATCAGCTCGTCCGCCATCGTGATCCTCGACTCCCCGCCCGTGCTGCCGGTGACCGATGCCGCGGTGCTCGCCGCCGGCGCTGACGGCGTGCTGATCGTCGTGTCGTCCGGCAAGACCACGTTCGACATGCTGCAGCGCGCGATCGCCAACATCACGCGCACCACCGGCCGCGTGCTCGGCGTCGTGCTCAACCGCGTGCCGCGCAAGGGCGCCGAGTCGGCGTACTACGGCCGCGAGTACTACGGGGCGTACGAGCGGTACGCGGAGCCGGACGACGCACCGGCCGCCCCGCCTTCCGACGCCGGGCAGACGCCGGGCGTGCGCCGCCGGGGCACG
>NZ_SSDO01000184.1:0-7505 GCF_004794395.1 Microbacterium sp. K41
CGGATGCTCCCACGACCCAGCCATCACAACCAGGCCCGCAGGGCAACTTCTCTATCTTAGCCATCCCGACTCGCTTGTCAAATCAGCGCGCCGGGCAGATCGAGGATCCGCTGCGCAGCTGAGACAGCCGCAGAAGGGGTGGATCTCCCATCCTAGACGCACGCGCCTGATCTCTCAAGAGAGAAGGAGTCGGAGGTGGTTCTCCGCTTGAGGGGGGTGAAGCTCTGGGCTTCTCCGCTTCCCTGTGGGGCGAACAAGTAATAAGTTACGTGGGTTCCGGGGTTCTGGCAAATCGGGGCACCACCCCCGGGCGTGTCGGCACCGCGACAGGACCACATCAGCCCGGATCAGCCGGGTTTTTCCGCTCGGAAGCCGCGGAGTAGCATCGCGCCATGGGCCCCCACCGTCCCTCCCCCCGTGCCGCCGCTCCCGCGAGGACCCGTCCGAGCGCCGCCCTGCTGCGCCGGGTCTGGACAGAGATCGGCGGAGAGCCCGCTGCCGTGCACGACGCGCTCGCAGACCTCCCCGGTCTAGGCGACGTCCCGCTCCCTGCCCGTACCGCCGCCGGGGAGCTCGCGCTGGGGAGCACGGCCGCCGCGACGCTGGCGGCGGGGCGCAGGGTCGCGGACCTGGATGTCGCCCGGGTCGCCGCCGCATACCGGAGCGACCGTCTCCTGACGGTCGACGGTGCTCCCCCGCCCATCTGGTCTCCCCTCTCGGGGTTCTGGGCCACCGCCGACGGGTGGATCCGCACCCACGGCAACTACCCCCATCACGCTCGCGGGCTCCGCTCCGCCCTGGGGCTCGCGCCCGACGCCGACCGCCCCGACGTCGCCGCAGCTCTCGCCGCGCTCCCCCGCGACGAGGCAGTGCAGCGGATCGTGCACCACGGAGGACTCGCGGTCTCCGTGCGGGCCGAGCAGCCGGAGCACGACGCCCGTCTCCGCACCATGCCTCTGATCGAGGTCGCCCGTGTCGGCGATGCCGCGCCCTCCGGTCGTCCGACGTCCGGGCCTCCGTCTCCCCTCACCGGAATCCGCGTGCTCGATCTCACGCGCGTGATCGCCGGTCCCGTCTGCACACGCACACTCGCCCTGCTCGGTGCCGACGTGCTGCGGATCGATCCCCCGGCCATCGCCGAGCTCCCCTGGCAGCACCTCGACACCGGTCACGGGAAGCGCAGCACGATCCTCGATGCCCGTGACCCGGCGATGTCCGCTCTGCTCGCCACCGCCGACGTGGTCGTCCTGGGGTACCGTCCGGCGTCGCTCGCACGACTCGGCCTGTCTCCCGACACCCTCGTCGAGAGGTACCCCGGTCTCGTCGTGGCCGAGCTCAGCGCGTGGGGTGCCGACGCGCCGGAGCGCGCGGGCTTCGACAGCCTGGTGCAGGCGGAGAGCGGAATCGCGGTGATCGAGGGCGACGACGGCGTGCCCGGAGCGCTGCCCGCACAGGCGCTCGACCACAGCAGCGGCTACCTGCTCGCCGCGGCGGTGACCACGCTGCTCGGACGGCGTGCGCGCGAGGGCGGATCCTGGATCGCACGCACCTCGCTGCGCCGGGTCGCCGCCGAATTTCTCGGGATGCCGCGCCGCACGGACCCGGTCGCTGCGCCGGATCCGGACGCGGCCTCGCACGAGGCGAGGTTCGACGTCGACGGGGTGTCCCTCGTCACCGCGGCACCGGTCATCCCCGGCACGGCGTTCACGGCGCCGCACCCGTGGGGGTCGGACGCACCGCGCTGGTGACGACCACGCTGGTGACGACCGCGCTGGTGACGACAGCCGCTGGTGCCGCGCGCGGTCAGCGCGACCGGACGGGGTCTCCTCGGCGCAGAGCCACCACGGCACACAGCACGAGAGTGAGCGCACCCCACACCGCGCACGCCGGAGGCAGCACGCGATACGCCAGGTGAGCGACGGTGAACTCCGCCGTGAGGGGACCGAGCACCGCGAGACCGATCACCCACGCCGCCGCCAGGATCACCGGCAGCGAGAGCCACCAGGTCACCCGCACCGGCGAGGGCAGCCACCGGGTGACCGCGTCGCGAGGCACCGCACGCCGCAGCCGCAGCGCGGCCCACAGCCCGAGGCCGAGCAACGCCAGCACGCTCGAGCCGTGCTGCACCCATTTGTACCCGAGCAGCGGACCCCAGTGCTCATCCAGCATCGGGAACAGCGCGACGCCCCAGCGCCCCTCGTGCGTGAACGCGTCCCACGCGATGTGCGACAGCACGCCGAGCACGAGCGACACCGCGAGCAGCAGCGGATACCAGGGGCGACCGAGACCGACCCCCACCGCACGGCCCGCGGCCACGGCGCCGCGGTCGTCCCACTCGCGCGGCAGCCGACGCGCGACCCACAGCGGCACCAGCTCACCGACCGACGGCCGCAGCACCAGGCGCCAGAGCAGGAAGAGCACGAACGCCAGCAGCGCCGTCCAGATCACGTTGGCCACGGTGTGCGTGAACGAGTAGTCGAGACCCACGCCGCGCAGGAACAGCGGGAGATCCGGCGTCATCGCGCCGATCGCGATCGCCGCGGGCACGAGGGGCGTGCGCACGAACGGCAGCGCGACGATTGCGTGACTCGGCGTGAACGGCATCCGGAGGCCGCGTCAGCTCAGGAACACGCCGGCGAGGGTCTTCTTGCCTCGGCGCAGCACCGAGACGCCACCGGGGAGAGTGCCCTGCACGGTCGCCGTGTCGTCCGCCACCCGCTCGCCGTCGAGCGACACTCCGCCCTGTGCGATGGCCCGCCGCGCCTCCGACAGACTCGACACGAGCCCGGTCGCGACCAGCGCATCGACCACGGGCGTCCCGGGCGCGACGGTCGCATGCGGCAGCTCATCGAGCGCGGAACGCAGCGTCGCCGGGTCGAGCGCGGTCAGGTCGCCCTGTCCGAACAGTGCCTCCGACGCGGCGATCACGGCCGCCGTGGCCTCGATGCCGTGCACGGTCGCCACGACCTCGAGCGCCAGACGCTTCTGCGCGGCGCGTCGGAACGGCTCGGTCGCGACGAGCTCGGCGTACTCCTCGATCTCGGCCCTCGTCAGGAACGTGAACACCTTGAGCCGCTCGATCACATCGGCGTCGGCCGTCGACAGCCAGAACTGGTAGAACGCGTACGGGCTGGTGAGCTCCGCATCGATCCAGATCGCGTTGCCCTCGCTCTTGCCGAACTTGGTGCCGTCGCTGTTCGTGATCAGGGGCGTGCCGATCGCGTGCACGGACACACCCTCGACACGGTGGATCAGATCGGTGCCGCTGGTCAGGTTGCCCCACTGATCGGACCCGCCCGTCTGCAGACGGCAGTCGTACTGACGGTAGAGCTCCAGGAAGTCGAGACCCTGCAGGATCTGGTAGCTGAACTCGGTGTAGCTGATGCCCGCGTCCGAGTTGAGGCGCGCGGCGACCGCGTCCTTCTTCAGCATCGTGCCCACGCGGTAGTGCTTGCCGATCTCGCGCAGGAAGTCGATGGCGGACAGCGGCGCGGTCCAGTCGAGGTTGTTCACCATGCGGGCCGCGTTGTCGCCCTCGAAGCTGAGGTAGCGCTCCACCTGTCCCCGCAGCCGATCCACCCACTCGGCCACCGTCTCGCGTGTGTTGAGCGTGCGCTCCGCGGTCGGACGGGGATCGCCGATGAGCCCGGTCGAGCCGCCGACGAGACCCAGCGGCCGGTGCCCGGCGAGCTGGAGCCGACGCAGCAGGAGCAGCTGCACCAGGTGACCCAGGTGCAGGCTCGGCGCGGTCGGATCGAACCCGCAGTAATACGTGATGGGGTCTCCCGCGAGCAGGGCGCGCAGCGCCTCCTGGTCGGTGGACACGTGGACCAGGCCACGCCATACGATCTCGTCCCACACGTTCTCGAACGTGGGATCGATCGCCTGGGGTGCGGTCGTCAGGTCGGGAGTTGACACGCGCTCCAGGCTAGCAGCGCGCGGTGCGGCATCCCGCCTCACACCGCACCGTCGAGCTCGGCGATCTCCTCGGGCGCGAGGGCGAGCTCGGCCGCGTCCAGCGCGGTGTCGAGCTGCGCGATCTTGCTCCCCCCGAGGATCGGCCGGATGCCGTGCGCGAGCAGCCATGCCAGCACGATCTGCCCGCGCTGGGCGTCGTGCGCGTGCGCGATCCGGTCGAGGACCGCGAGGCGCCGCGCGGTGCCGGGGTGGTCGTAGACCTCGGGGATCGCCTTCGCCGCGTTGTCGTACGCCCCGGACAGCAGGGGCGTGTACGCCCAGGTCTCCAGACCGTTCGCGGCGGCGTAGTCGCGCTGCTCGTCGCTCAGCACGCCGAACGGGTGCACCACCCCCGGCGGCAACGTGCCGGGGCGCACGCGCAGATAGGTCGCGTTGAGCTGGAGCGCATCGAGCGGCGCGCTGCCGATCGCCGCCGCGTGAGCGCGGGCCCGCTCGATGCGCCAGGCGGGATGATTGGACGCGCCGACGCGCCGGACCGTCCCGCTGCCGGTGAGCGACGCGAGGCCGTCGACCGTCCGCTCGATGGGGACGGCGCGATCCTCCTGGTGCAGCCAGAGCAGATCGATGGTGTCGACGCCCAGGCGCGACAGGCTGCCCTCGACAGCCTGCGCGATCGCCCGCGGCGACAGGCCCGTGCGGTGCGCGGGCCACGAGCCCGGCCACAGCGGTTCGGCACCGACCTTCGTCGACAGACGGATGCGCTCGCGGACACCGGGGCGAGCGGCGAGCCACCGACCGATCACCGCCTCGGACGCGCCGCCGTGCCCGGTGTCGCTGGCCCAGAAGCTGTAGCAGTCGGCGGTGTCGATCCAGCTGCCGCCGCGTTCGACGAAGCGGTCGAGCAGGGCGAAGGAGATGTCCTCATCGATGATGGTGCCGAAGGACATGGCACCGAGGACGATCGGGGATGCGCGATGCGGAGAAGCCGTCATGCAGGAAGCATGCAACCTGGAGCGCACTCCAGGTCAAGCCCTAGGATCACCGCATGACCACGACCTACACGCCGGCCGAGACCGCCGCCCGCTCCGGCTTCAGCATCGACACCCTGCGGTACTACGAACGCGAGGGCATCCTGCCCGCGGTGCCGCGCACGGCCGGAGGCCACCGGGTGTACACCGATGCGGAGCTCGGGCTGCTCGAGTTCCTCAAGTGCCTGCGCGAGACCGGGATGCCCGTGGAGCGTCTCCGGCGGTACGGGCAGCTGTGCCGCGACGACGACACCATCCCCGAGCGGATCGCCCTCCTGGAGGAACACGCCGAGACCGTGGAGCGGCAGCTCGCGGAGGTCCTCGCGCAGCAGCGCCGCCTCCAGGAGAAGCTGACCTGGTACCGGAGGCAGCTGGCCTGACTCAGGTGTGCGCGGCCCACCACACCAGGAACGCCGCACCGAGCCCGATGACCCAGCTGACGAGGCTGCCGACCAGGAAGTACTCGGCCCTGGCGCCGGTCTCTCCGTCGCGGGAGATCTCGGGGAACCGGACGATGCCCTTGGCCGCGAGCATGGCCGCCAGCACGGGATAGGCGGCCGCGAGGGTGAGGATCATCACCAGCACGCGCTCGAGCGGTCCGATGAGCCGCCCGCCCTTGAAGCCGTTGCGCGGATCGGTCGCCGGCAGCACCGCCTCCACCGGGGCATGCGCCGCACCCGCCGCAGCGGGTTCGGCGGTCTCGGGCGACGACGGCTCCGGGGCGACCGCGATCGGGGCGGGGTCGGCCGGCCGCCAGGTGTGCTCGCCGTCGAGGGCCGCCCGCACCACGAGGTTCGACGACTCCAGCAGGAAGACCCCGGCTCCGAGCGCGAGCACGGCGAGGTCGAACGACACCTCGCCGAAGGGCGACCGCAGCGTCCAGAGCTCGCCGATGAGCCCGGTCTCGTCGCGCGCACCCACCCACACGACCGCGCCGATGCTGAGGGCGGCCACGGCGACCGCGGGCCAGAAGCCGGCGCGGGAGGGTCGGCCGTCCGGCATGCTCCACACCCAGAGGGCACCTCCGGCGAGGCCCAGGACGGCCCAGAGGAGCGCCTCCCCTCCGATGCCGAGCAGCACGATGACCGCGGCGGCGACCACGTATCCGAGCCAGCGACGGGGTACGAACTGACGCACCAGATCGGCCGCGCCGATGGCGAGGAGCAGGAAGCCGGCGAGGATCATGCGCCCTCCCCTCGCAACGCCGCCAGTCCCTCGATGAGCGCCGCCGCCCCCGCACTGCGCAGGGACTTGGAGACGCTGGGCTGCGTGATGCTCTCCTGTGCCGCCAGCTCCTGCTGCGACCGGCCGATCAGCCGACCGTAGGTGAGGCGTCGCTCGCGCGCGGTCATGGCGCCGACGAGCTCGTCGCGGACGAGGACGTAGGCGTTGGCGGCGGCGATCACGGCGGGCATGACCTCATCCTGACCCGGGGCACCGACAATCCAGGTGCGCGTCCGCGGCACGGCGCGCTGTTCGCGGGCATGGACGGTCTCGATCGCGGCGCGCGCGGCATACCATCCCGGCCCGTCCGCGAGCTCACCGTGGATCGAATCGACGGCGCGCACCTCCCCCACGCCGATCCCGAAGCGGAAGGCGAGGTCGTCCGGCAGCCGCAGCTGGATCATCAGGAGCGAGGTGAGCGCATCGGTCAGCTCTCGATAGACGGCCTGCTGCTCGTCCCCTACCGTTGGCGTGAGCGGCTGCAGTGCGAGAGGTCGGTCGGACTCGACCTCGGCGATGGTGTCGTCGAGCGCCCGCTGGGCGGCACTGCGGTCGTCGAGCTCGCGGGAGCCCACGATGTCGGCGATCACGGCGATGACCATGGCATAACCATAGCACGAATAAGCTGAGTTTATGCATGTTTTGGTTATAGATCGGAGATATGCCTGATATGAGCATCATGCCCTGGAGCGCAGGAACCTGGACCCACGCGCCCGCCGACGTCGCGGACAGCGGCGCGCACCTCGACGTGACCGCCGCCGAGGGCAGCGACGCCTGGCGGCACACCGCGTACGGCTTCGTGCACGACACCGAGCACGCACTCCTCGCTCCCCTGGCCGTCGGCGAGGCGATGGAGGTGTCGTTCCGCGCCCGCTGGGAAGGACAGTTCGACCAGGCCGGCCTCTTCGTGCGCGCCGACGACGAGCACTGGGTCAAGGCGGGCGTCGAACACGCCGACGGCCACCTCGGGCTCGGCGCCGTGGTCACCGCCGTGGTCTCCGACTGGTCGGTCGGACACGTCGACGACTGGCGGGAGAGCGAGATCACCGTCCGCGTCAGCCGCTGGCGCGACGCGCTGATCGTCCGCGCCGCCGCAGACGGCGGACCCTGGCGTCTCGTGCGGGTCGCGCCCTTCGACGGCGAGGCCCCCGCCGCGGCCGGACCGTTCCTCGCCGCACCCACGCGCGCCGGGCTCACCGTCCGCTTCACACGCTGGGAGCGGACCACCGCAGACGCCGACCTGCACTAGCCGCGCGGGTCGAGACCGCCGAGACGGGAGCGGGCCGCGGACGACCGCGGCCCCCTCCGCTCACAGCCCGAGAGCGTGCGCCGCCG
>NZ_SSDO01000185.1:0-1677 GCF_004794395.1 Microbacterium sp. K41
CGGGCGCGCGAGCGCGGGGCGCTGGGCATCGGGCTGTCGTGCAACGCGGACACCCCGCTGAGCGCCGTCGCCGAGCACGGCATCGAGGTCGAGGTCGGCCCCGAGGTGCTGTCGGGTTCCACCCGCCTCAAGTCGGGCACGGCGCAGAAGCTCGTGCTCAACATGTTCTCGACCATCTCGATGGTGCGAGGCGGCAAGGCCTACGGCAACCTGATGGTCGACGTGAAGGCCACGAACCACAAGCTCCGCGAGCGCGCGATCCGCATGGTGCGCACGATCGCCGAGGTCGATCGCGACACCGCGGTCGCGGCGCTGGAGACCGCCGCCTGGGACGTGAAGCTCGCGTCGATCATGATCCGCCGCGGCGAGGACCTCGCCGCGGCCACCACCCGACTCACCGCGGCAGGCGGACGCCTGCGCACGGTACTGGAGGAGAACTGATGCGCGTCCTCGGACTGATCTCCGGCACCTCGCACGACGGGATCGACGCCGCCGTCGTCGACTTCGCGACCAGCGGGGGCTTCACCGACCACGGCGTCGACCTGACCGGCACCGTGCTCGCGGCCACGAGCGTGCCGTACGCGCCGGAGCTGCGCGCCCGGCTGATCGCCGCCCTCCCGCCCGCGCCGACCACGCTCGCCGAGGTCGCGGAGCTCGACACCCTCATCGGCCAGGCGTTCGCCGACGTCGCGGCCGACATCGCCGCGCAGGTCGGCGGGGTCGACGCGATCTGCTCCCACGGGCAGACCGTGTACCACTGGGTCGACGGCGCCCACGCCCTGGGGACTCTGCAGATCGGGCAGCCCGCCTGGATCGCGGAGAGGGTCGGGGTACCCGTGGTGTCGGACATCCGCATCCGCGACATCACCGCGGGCGGCCACGGCGCCCCGCTGGTGTCGTTCCTCGACGAGCTGCTGCTGCGCGGACGAGCCGGGGTCACGGCGGCCCTCAACCTCGGCGGCATCTCGAACATGACGGTCGTGCGCCAGGACGGCCTGGTCGCCTACGACATCGGTCCCGCGAACGCGCTGGTCGACGCGGTCATCGTGGAGCACGGGCTCAACCCGCTCGGCTACGACGACGATGCGGCCGTGGCGCGCACCGGCCGCGTCGACGAGGCGCTGCTGTCGGCCCTCCTCGACGACCCGTACTACGCGCTGACGCCGCCGAAGAGCACCGGCAAGGAGCACTTCCACCTCGGCTACGTGCACGAGCACCTGGCCGCGCAGGGCCGCGACATCCCGGTCGCCGATGTCGTGCGCACGCTCACCGAGCTCACCGTCCGCACGGTCGCCCGCGACGTCGCCGCGGCGGGCATCGGCTTCCTCGCCGTCTCGGGCGGCGGGTGCCGCAACCCGCTGATCCTCGAGGGTCTGCGCGCCGCGCTGCCGGAGACCGAGGTCGTGCTGGCCGACGAGCTGGGGGCTCCCGCCGACAGCAAGGAGGCGATCCTGCTCGCGCTCATCGGCTGGTCCACGATGCACGGTGTCCCCGCCATCGTCGCCGGCGGCACGGGCGCCCGCGAGCCCCGCATCCTCGGCACGATCACGCCCGGCGCCGGCCCGCTGCACATGCCGGAGCCGGTCGCGGCGATCGATTCGCTCACGCTCGGGGAGGCGACGGCGTCGTGAGCGGCCACGGAGCAGGCCAGGTGCGCGGCGCGAGAGCTGCAGGGGC
>NZ_SSDO01000186.1:0-11027 GCF_004794395.1 Microbacterium sp. K41
ATCGACTCGGGCGGCGCCGCGGAGGTCGCTGCGCCCGCCCTCGCCCTCGCCGTCGCGGACGAGCGGGGCGCCCTCACCCTCCTCGATCTCGACACCGAGGAGCGCGTCGTCCTCACTGACGCCGGGGCCGGGAGGGCCGCGGTGTCGGGCGATGGGCGCCTCGTGTTCCTCGCCCGCACCGACGGCGACGACGCGACCGTGGACGTGGTCGATACCGGGCGCTGGACCGTGCCGCACGGCGACCACACGCACTCGTTCCAGGGCGAGCCGCGGCAGCTCGGTTCGCTGGACGGCCACGGAGAGGTGCGGGTGAGCGGGGCCGGTCAGAGCACGGCGATCGGCTTCGGCGGCGCGGAGGTCGTCGTGCTCCCGCACGACGACCTCGCCGGCGGACTCGGCACCGCCCGGCTCGACCTGGCGCACGCGGGCCCGGTCCTCCCGTTCGCCGACCGGCTCCTTGTGCCCACCGCCTCCGGCACCATCCGGATCGTCGACGGCGAGGGCGCCCCTGCCGCCGCGGCCGAGATGCCGTGCGGCGCGGTCTCCGACGCCGACCTCACCCGCGTTGGCGCGGTCTTCGCGTGCGCGGAAGGGGCCGTGCTCTTCACCCGGCAGGTGGGCGGTGAGATCGTCGGCGAGGCGATCCCGTATCCGGCCGGTGCCCCCGCGGCGACGCGGCTCGACGGTCGCGCCGACCGGGCGGACCTCGCCGGCGTCGCCGGTGACGACGGTGCGTGGCTGCTCGACGTGCGTCAGCGCACCTGGACGCTGCTCCCCTCCGACGTCCCGCTCATCCGCGCTGTCGCCATCGGTGACGACGCCGGTCGCACGGTCACGGTCGACGCGGAGGGACGGCTCCGCGTGCTGGCGCCGGACGGATCCGTGCTGGCCCGCACCGAGCCCCTGCTCGCGGCGACCATCGCAGACCCGGCGTTGCGAGACCGCGTGGAGCTGCGGGTGTCCGCACGACGCGTCTACGTCGCCGATCCCGCCGCGGGAACGGTCTACGAGATCGACCACGGTGACGCGCGCATCACCCGTACCTTCAGCGACCTCGAGGCCGTGTTCCTCCAGCTCGTCGGCTGACCCAGAGTCCTCGGCGCCCCGCGCCGCCGCGCATCCGCGCACCCTGAGAAGAAAGAGAGACGAACCCATGTCCCGACCCCGCAGCCGCCTCGCGCTGGGCGCCCTCGGCGCGATCGCCGCCGTGGCCCTCGCCGGATGCGCCGGAGCCTCCCCCGCGTCCGAGAACACCACCGGTGCCGCGCCGGAGCAGCACGACCATCACGAGGCGGACACCCGCGTCGCCCTCACCTACGACGGTGGTGTGGTCGTGCTCGACGGCGACACCCTCGAGACCGTCGGCGAGGCCGAGCTCGACGGATTCCTGCGCGTGAACGGCGCGGGCGACCACGACGGCCATGTGTTCGTCACGGCCGAGGACGGCTTCCACGTGCTCGACACCGGTCTCGCCTCCGGGGCCGTCGAGTTCACCGGGGAGGTGTTCGAGGCGGTGGCTGCCGGACACGCGACCCCGCACGCCGGCCGCACCGCGCTGTTCGACGACGGCACCGGAGAGGTGCGCGTGTTCGACACCGACGCGGTCGGCACGGGCACCCTGCCGGAGTTCGACACCATCGCGTCGGAGGCGGCGCACCACGGGGTGGCCATCGAGCTGTCCGACGGCACCGTCCTGTCCACGATCGGCACGGCCGAGGCCCGGAGCGGCGTGCGGCACCTGGCGGCGGACGGCACCGAGCTCGCGCGCGACGAGCGGTGCCCGAGCGTGCACGGGGAGGGCGCGCTGAAGGGGGAGGTCGTGATGTTCGGCTGCGAGGACGGTGTGCTGCTCTTCGCGGACGGCGCCTTCACCAAGCTCGACGCCCCGGACGAGTTCGGGCGCACCGGCAACGCCTACGTGACCGACACCAGCGCCGTCGCGGTCGGCGATTACAAGACGGATCCCGACCAGGAGGGCTACTTCCTGTCGCAGCTGGTGCTGGTCGACACCGCGGCCGCGAGCCTCTCGGTGGTCGATGCCCCGGCCGAGTACACGTGGCGGGGTGTGGGTCGCAGCGCCCACGACGACATCGTGGTGCTGGGCGCCGACGGCAGCCTCACCGTGCTCGATGAGTCCGGTGCGGTGCAGGACTCCTGGTCGGTCATCGACGCGTGGGAGAGCCCGGCCGAATGGCAGGACCCGCACCCGGGCCTGCGGGTAGTGGGCGACATCGCCTATGTGACCGAGCCGGCGAAGAAGCGCATCGTCGTGGTCGACCTGCACACGGGCGAGGTGGCGGCCGAGGCCACGCTCGACGTGGTCCCCAACGAGTTCGTGGTGGTGGGTGCCGCCGGGCACTGAGCGCCACGGGACAGGAGGGGCGGATCCGGGTGGGGTCCGCCCCTTCGTCGTGCGGCGATGGCTCACCCTTGACAGGATTGCGTTCTGTATACAGAATACTGGAGAGCCCCGCGGGGTGATCCGACCCGAACTTCAACGATGAAAGAGGTAGCGAGATGGCACGTGCTGCGACACGGTATCTGGCCCTGGGCGCCGCCGGAGCGCTCGCACTCGGACTCGCCGCGTGCAGCGGTGGCGGCGGGGGCGGCAGCGTCGACGCCGACGGCAAGGCCACCGTCGTGTGGTCCACCTGGGGCACTCCGGAGGAGCTCACCCGCTACGAGGAGTTCAACAAGGACTTCATGGAGCGCCACCCCGACATCACCGTCAAGCTGCAGCCCGTGGCCGGCTACGGCGACTACCACTCCAAGCTGCTCGCCCAGCTGACCAGCAACACCGCGCCCGACGTGTTCTACGTGGGCGACGACATGATCGGGCAGTTCGTCGACTCGAACCGGCTCATGCCGCTGCGCGAGCTGATGGACTCGAAGGACAGCAAGACCGCCTACGACGACTTCTTCCCCGGCCTGTTCGGTGCGGCGGAGAAGGACGACGAGGTCTACGCGGCGCCCAACGACTCCAACCCCGACGTGTTGTGGTACGACAAGCAGGCGCTCGCCGCGGCCGGCATCACCGAAGACCCCGCGACCCTGGCCGAGAACGGCGAGTGGACCACCGACAAGTTCCTCGAGATGAACGCGGCCCTGCACGACGCGGGCCTCACCGGCACCATGTACTGGAACTACTGGGCCACCCACTGGAGCTGGCTGTCGTCGCAGGGCCTGGACGCCCCGTACGACGACAAGGGGACGTTCGTCGCCAACGAGGACGCCGACACGGTCGAGGCCATGCAGCAGTTCGGCGACCTCTTCCAGGACGGCACCTTCGTGGTCGCCGACACCCTCCCCGACGGCGCCGGTGCCGACAGCGTGTTCGTGACGCACAAGGCCGGGTTCTTCGTGCAGGGCCGCTACACGATCGGCACCGTGAGCGCGGCGGGCGAGCAGGACAGCTACGACATCGTGCGCTGGCCCACCCCCGATGGAGCGGAAGCCCCGACCGGCGTCGCCACGTCGTTCCTCGCGATCAACGGCAAGACCAAGGTGAAGGACGCCGCGTTCACGTTCTGGACCGAGTTCCTCTCCGCAGAGGGACAGACCTTCCGCCTCGAGGGCGGCGGCAACGCGGTCCCGTCCATCAAGGGCGCCGACGAGGTCGTGCTGGAGGGTGACTACCCCGCGCACGCGCAGACCTTCCTCGACATGCGCGACATCGGCTTCGAGGACTACCCCGCCGAGGCGCGCATCCCCGGGCTGCCCGTCGCCATCGCGGAGGAGTTCCAGAAGCTCTACGAGGGCAAGGTCGACGCGCAGACCACGCTCGACACGATCGCCGACGTGGTCGCGGAACGGTCGGAGAAGTAGACCGGTGACCACTCTCACCGAGAACGGACGGATGCCGCAGGCCGAGCCTGCGGCATCCGCCCCGCCCCTGCGCCCCGAGGCCGCGTGGCGCCGCCGCGACCGCCGCTGGGGCTACGTGTTCGTCGCCCCGCAGCTGCTCGGCATGGCCCTGTTCGTCATCCTGCCGTTCGGGGCCAGCCTGGTGCTGGCCTTCGCGGAGTGGGACGGGCTGAGCGACCTGGAGTGGGTGGGCTTCGCGAACTTCGCCGAGCAGCTCACCGACCCGCTCCTCGGCCGCGCCATCCTCAACACCCTGCTGATCGCGGTCATCACCGTGCCGATCGGCCTCACGCTCGCCGTGATCGTCGCGGTCGCGCTCGAGCGGCTCAAGACCCGCACGCTCTACCTCATCCTGTTCTTCGCGCCCGTCGTGACGTCGACGGTCGCGGTCGCCATGATCTGGCAGCAGATGTTCCGCGCGGACGGCCTGCTGTCCACCACCATCGCCAACGTGTTCGGCATCACCCCGCCCGACTGGCTGCAGGACCCCAAGCTCGCGCTGCTCGCGGTCTGCATCGTCACGATCTGGTCGTCGATGGGCTTGAACGTGGTGATCTTCCTCGCCGGGCTCCAGAACATCTCGCCCTCGGTCATCGAGGCCGCCCGCATCGACGGCGCCGGCGCCTGGCGACTGTTCACCGGCATCCGCCTGCCGCTGCTCTCCCCGATCGTGTTCTTCTCGTCGGTGATCGCCTTCATCTCGTCGCTGCAGACGTTCGACACGGTCTACGTGCTCGTCTCCGGCGGCGGCCCGGACAACGCCACCCGCACGATCGTCTACCACATCTTCGATCTGGGTTTCGGGCGGTTCGAGTTCGGTCCGTCGAGCGCCGCGAGCGTGATCCTGCTCGTGCTGACCCTCGTCATCACCGCGATCCAGTTCGGCGCGCAGAAGAAGTTCGTCCACTACGAGGATGACCCGGCATGACCCTCCAGACGCCCTCGCTCATCGAGCCGGCCGCCCCCGCGACCGACTCGACCGTCGCCCTCACGGCCCCCGGTTACCGTCGCCGCGGTCGCGGAGGGCCCGGCGCCGACCGCGCCCGCCGTCGCCTCGGAGCCACCGCGCTCCACGTGGTGCTCACGATCGCCGGCATCTCGATGGTGTTCCCGTTCGTGTGGATGCTGCTGACGTCGTTCAAGACGCTGCCGCAGCTGCTGAAGAACCCGCTCGAGTTCCTCCCGAACCCGTGGACGGTGGAGAACTACGCCGACGCCTGGAACGCGGTGCCGTTCGGGCAGGCGTATCTGAACAGCGCCTACATCGCGGTGCTCGTCGTGGTGGGCACGCTGCTGACCGCATCGATGGCGGGCTACGCGTTCGCGCGCATCCGCTTCCGCGGCAGCAAGGTGCTGTTCATCGTGTTCCTGGCGACACAGATGATCCCCGCGCAGGTCACGCTCATCCCCTTCTACCTGCTGATGTCGCAGATCGGGTGGGTGGACTCGCACCTGGCGCTGATCGTGCCCGGCATGATCGCGAACCCGTTCGCGGTGTTCCTGATGCGGCAGTTCGTGCTTGCCCTGCCGCGCGAGCTGGAGGAGGCGGCGCTGGTCGACGGCGCGGGCCGGTGGCGCATCTTCTGGAGCATCGTGCTGCCCAACCTCAAGCCGGGGCTCGCCGCGCTCAGCATCATCACGGCGCTCGGCGTGTGGAACGCGTTCCTGTTCCCGCTCGTGCTGCTCAACACCCCCGACCTGTTCACGGTGCCGCTGCTGCTCACCTCGTTCCAGGGGCAGTTCGGCTCGATCAACTACGGGCTGGTCATGGCGGCCTCGGCCATCGCGACCGTGCCGATGCTGATCGTGTTCGTGATCGGGCAGCGGAAGATCCTCAACAGCATGGCCGCGTCGGGCCTGGGCGGGCGATGATGGCCGACGACCTCGACCTCGCCGGGCTCGCCGGCCGGCACCTCGACCTGATCACCGCGCCGTTCACGCTGCCCCGGTCGCGGGTGCTCGTGTTCGGCGAGGGCGACGGCGTGCGCGTGCACACCTCGGAGTACGAGCGGCGGCTGTCGGAGTGCCGCGTGCTCGACCTCGTGGAGGTGCTCGACGCGGACGGCGCCGTGCTGCCGGTGGCCGACGTGCGACCCGAGAGGATCGCGTTCGGGGCCCCTCGTCTCGCTGCGCCCGCTCAGGAACCGGGGGTGGGGGCGGATGCGGAGACAGAGCGTGCCACGCTCACCTTCGCCGACCCGGCGACGCTGAGCATCGGCGGCGATGCCGGCCTGCGCGTGCGGCTCACGCGCCCGGACGGCCGGAGCGAGGAGCACGCGCTCGGGGAGGGACTGCGCCTCCGCGTCGCTCCCGACCGCTCGGTCACGGTCGAGTCCGGCGATCACCGGGCCGCCCTCGCCGCCACGGTCCACGTCTGGGACGACTGGTTCGCCCGGTGCCCGCGCGTGCGCGACGACCTGCAGGAGATGACCGCCTTCTGCTGGTGGGTGCTCGGCGCGAACATCGTCGAGCTGCCCTCCCTCGGCGACGCCAGAGCGATCGTGCCGTCGAAGATCGGCTACGTGGGGCTGTGGCAGTGGGACGCGTACTTCATCGCCGTCGGCCTCCGCCACGGCGACCCCGCGCTCGCGCGCGAGCAGCTCGACATCGCGTTCCGGTTCCCGCAGCCCGACGGACAGCTCCCCGACGTCGTGCACGAGGAGGGCGTGCTCGCCACGAGCAACGACCTGCCAGAGAGCGACCGGGCGAACCTGCGCCGCGCGGGCTCGCAGATCGCCGACCCCACGGCGCCCGTGCCGCTGACCAAGCCGCCGCTCGCCGCATGGGCCCTGCGCGCGGTGCTGGAGGTGGAAGACGCCCCGGACTGGGCACGGCGCCAGCTCGCCACGGTCGTGCGCTCGCAGGACTGGTGGTTCGCGGGCAGCGATCTCGACCACGACGGCATGCCCGAGTACGGACACCCCTATTCCTCAGGTCTCGACGACAGCCCGATCTTCGACGGCCCGCTTCCCACGGCCGCCCCCGACCTGGGCGCCTACCTCGTGCGGCAGGACCGCGAGCTCGCCGACCTGCTCTCCCGATACGAGCCCGGCGCCGACGTGAGCCGGTTCCGCGAGCGCGCCGAGGCGACGCAGGAGCTGCTGCTGCGCATGTGGGACCCCGAGCGCGAGCGCTTCCTCGCGTTCGGCGGCGGCGAGACGCTCACGAGCGACACCGTCGTGGGCCTGATGCCGCTGCTCACCGGAACCCTGCCGGAGCAGATCGCCGGTGCGCTGCGTGCCGCGGTGGACGACCCGGAGCGGTTCGCGCTGCCGTGGGGCCTGCCGACGGTCGCCGCGTCCGACCCCGACTTCTCGGAGGAGCGGATGTGGCGCGGCCCGGTGTGGGTCAACACGGCCGCTCTCGTGGCGGAAGGCCTGGAGGCGTCCGGCTTCGCCGAGCGCGCACGGCAGCTGCGGGAGCAGACCGTGGCGCTCGTGATCCACGGCGGCGGCCCGCACGAGTACTTCCACCCGCGCACGGGTCAGAAGGCACGCACGGCCACGACCGCGTTCGGCTGGTCGGCGGCGCTGTTCATCGACCTCGCCGTGACGCTGTCGCGGTGAGCCGTGGCCGGGTCAGGCGGTGAAGTAGCTGCTGGTGGCGTTGTCGAGGATGCGCTGCATGCCGTTCGTCCAGTTCAGCTTGAGGGCCTGGACGGCGGCGGGCACGTCTCCCGCCGCGAGGTGCCGGGCGATCTCGGCGTGCTCGGCGGCGACGCGCTCGACCTTCACGTCCTCCGGCACGAGCAGCGACTCGTAGCGGTGGAACGAGCTGCGCACGCTGTCGATCACCGCGAGGAGCCGGGTGTTGGGGCACGCCGAGAGCATCAGGCTGTGCCACTCGTCGTCCTTCGTGATGACGAGCTGGTGCTCCACGAGCTCGTCGGCGAAGGCGTCGGCCATCTCCTTGAGCCGGGCGCCGATCGTCCGCAGCTCGTCGGGCGGGCTCAGCTCGAGCGCGAGGCTCTCGAGGGCGGCCATGACGGGTGCGAGGTCGCGGAACTCCGACGCGCTGAGCGGCACGAACCGGAAGCCCTTGCCGTTCTCGCTCTCGATCTGCCCCTCGGACTCGAGGGCGATGAGGGCTTCGCGGAGCGGTGTGCGGCTGACTCCGAGCTCGGTCGCGAGCTGCACCTCGTTGATGCCCTCGCCCGGCTGCACGAGTCCGGCGCGCATACGGGTCAGCAGCTCCTCGCGCACCTGCGAGCGCAGGTTCTTGCGTTCGATCGCCATGACCTTCCCCTTCTGCCGCCTGCCCGTCAGCCTATGGGTTGACGCCCGGCCGGACGGCGACCTAGTGTGTTGTATACAGAATACAGCGGGACGTCGAAATGCGCCAGAGCGCCGACACGGCGGCCCGTGACTCAGAGAGGAGCCTCCGTGTCCGGACCCCGCGCCGACCAGCCGCTCCGCCGCGTGCGCCTGGATGCGCTCGCGTTCGGCGGCGACTACAACCCCGACCAGTGGTCGGAGGAGACCTGGCACGAGGACATCCGCCTGATGCGCGAAGCGGGCGTGAACATGGTGAGCCTCCCGATCTTCAGCTGGCCGCAGCTCGAGCCCGAGCCCGGCGTGTACGACTGGGCGTGGCTCGACCGCATCATCGACCTGCTGTGGGACGCGGGCATCGCGATCGACCTCGCCACCGCGACCGCCACCCCGCCCTCGTGGCTGCTGCGTGCCCACCCGGAGATGGCGCCGTGGGACGCCGACGGACACCGCCTCGAGTTCGGGTCCCGCCAGACCTACTGCCCCTCGTCGCCCATCTGGCGCGAGAACGTCGCCCGCATGGCCCGTGCCATGGCCGAGCGCTACGGCGAGCACCCCGGCCTGGCGATGTGGCACATCTCCAACGAGTACGGCGACCACACGTCGCGGTGCTGGTGCCCCGAGTCGGCCCGCCACTTCCGGCGCTGGCTGCAGGAGCGCTACGGAGACCTCGACGGCCTCAACGAGGCGTGGGGCGTGAACGTGTGGGGCCAGCGCTACACGTCGTGGGAGCACATCGAGACCCCCAAGCGCGCGCCGGGACCGGTGAACCCCACCAAGCTGCTCGACTTCGAACGGTTCTCCTCCGACGCGCTGCTGGAGCTGTTCCAGATCGAGATCGACGTGCTGCGCGAGGTCACCCCCGACATCGCCGTGACCACGAACTTCATGAGCATGTTCCGCGACCTCGACTACTGGGACTTCGCCGCGGTGGAAGACGTCGTGACCGACGACGCCTACCCCGACCCCGCCGACCCCACCTCGCACGTGGGTGCGGCCCTCAACTACGGCCTCATGCGGGCGCTCAAGGACGGGCAGCCGTGGCTGCTGCTGGAGTCGTCGGCGAGCGCCACCAGCTGGCGCGACGTGAACGTGCCCAAGGCCCCCGGCAAGATCCGCGTGGAGAGCCTGCAGGCCGTGGCCCACGGCTCCGACGCCGTGATGTTCTTCCAGTGGCGGCAGGCCAAGTACGGCCAGGAGAAGTTCCACTCCTCGATGCTCGGCCACCGCGGCGAGAGGTCGCGCAGCTTCCGCGAGACCAAGGCCCTCGGCCTCGAACTGCAGAAGCTGGAGGCCGTGCGCGGCACCCGGGTGCGCTCCCGCGTCGGCCTGGTCGTCGACTGGGACTCCTGGTGGGGATCGAGCGCCGCGGAGTCGCTCCCCTCGCAGCGGCTGCAGTGGGCGCAGCAGGCCCGCGCCTGGCACCGGGCCCTGTACGCCCTCGGACAGCCCGTCGACGCGGTGCGTGCCGCCGGTCCGTTCGACCGCTACGACGTGGTCGTGGTGCCGAACCTGTACATCGCGGAGCAGGAGCACGCCGACGCACTCGCGGCCTTCGTGGAGCGCGGCGGCCACCTCGTCGTCGGGCCCTTCTCCGGGGTAGTCGACGCGACCGAGAAGGTGCACGACGGCGGTGCGCCCGGCCCACTGCGGACGCTGCTCGGCATCGAGGTGGACGAGCAGTGGCCGCTCGCGGACGGTGAGACGGAGCAGATCGCCTACGCGGGCGAGACCCTGACCGTCCCGAGCTGGAGCGAGTGGATCGAGGCCGACGACGACGTGCAGGTCCGGGGCACGTACGCGAGCGGAGAGCTCGCGGGGCTCCCCGCCGTGACCTGCCGCCCGGTCGGCCGCGGCTCCGCCTGGTACGTCAGCGCCATGATCGACCACGACGGCATGCTGCCGCTGTTCCGTGACGTGCTGCGCACCGCGGGTCTTCCGGCGCGCGACCACGTCGACCTCGACGTGGAGGTCGTCACCCGCGCGGACGACACCACCGACTACACCTTCTACCTCAACCACGGACGCGCGTCCGTCGCCGTCGAGCTGCCCGGCCCCGGGGTCGACCTGCTCACCGGCGCCCGGCACAGCGACCGGCTCGACCTCGACCGCTACGGCGTCGCCGTGCTCGCCTCGCCCCGCGCCGACACCATCCCGACCGCCACCCCCATCCCCGTGAAGGAGGACGCATGACCGCCCCGTTCGTGCATCCGTACATCCCCAACACCGCACCCGAGTCGCGCGCCGCGATGCTCGCGGCCGTCGGCGCCGAGACCGTCGACGAGTTCTACGCCGACGTGCCGGAGGCGCTGCGGCTCGGCCGCCCGCTCGACCTGCCGGCGCCGTTCGTCGCCGAGCAGGACCTCGCGCGGCACGTGCGGGGGCTCCTGGCGAAGAACCGCTCCACGCAGGAGCGCCTGAGCTTCCTCGGCGCGGGCACCTACAACCACTACGTGCCCGCGGTCGTGGACGAGGTGATCGGCCGCAGCGAGTTCCTGACCGCCTACGCCGGAGAGCCGTACGAGGACCACGGCCGCTTCCAGGCGCTGTTCCAGTACCAGTCGCTCATGGCGGAGCTGCTGGAGATGGACGTCGTGAACGTGCCGACCTACGACGGCTACCAGGCCACCGCGACCGGGCTCGCCATGGCCGGACGCCTCACGGGACGCCCGCGCGTGCTGGTCGCCAGCGACGTGCTGCCCGCGAAGACCTCGAAGGTGCACGACTACATCCGGGCGCACCTGACCCTCGACCACCTCCCCACCGTGAACGGCACCGCCGACGTGGCCGCCGTCCGCGCGGCCCTCGGCGACGACGTGGCCGCGGTCTGGGTCGAGACGCCCAGCGCCACGGGCGCGGTCGAGGCCGCGCTCCGCGAGATCGCCGACGCCG
>NZ_SSDO01000187.1:0-217 GCF_004794395.1 Microbacterium sp. K41
AGCCCGCCCGTCCGCAGCCCGCGCGTCCGCAGCCCGCGCGTCCGCAGCCCGCCCGTCCGTCGCCCGTAGTCCGCGCGACGTCGGAGGCTCAGTCCAGGTCGATGATCCGGTCGTTGAGCTCGGCCGCGTCGTCTTCCCACAGCGCGGCGACCCGGGCCGCGAGGACTGCGGGGTCGAGCGCCTTCGCGCGGAACACCACCGCGGCGGCGCGCAGCGG
>NZ_SSDO01000002.1:0-520 GCF_004794395.1 Microbacterium sp. K41
GCCGAGGGTGAGCACGATGCCGATCGCGCTGATGACGACCGTCAGGCTGTCGGTGGACACGGATGCTCTCCTCGGGTGCGGTGTGTCTTCGACGATACGTCGCTGCGGGTGTGGCGACTCCCGGAATCCCGGCATCTGTGAGGAAGGGGAGAGAGGCGCGGATGGGGGAGGAGGAGCGCCTCAGCCGGTCGCCGACATGTGCCGTCCGGAGCGCGACGTCACGAGCATCAGGACCGGGACGACAGCGCACAGCACGGCCGAGACGACGAAGGTCGCAGGAGCCGCCGGATCCCGACCGATGAGCAGGATCAGCGTGGGCACGAAGGTGCCGCCCACCGCGCCGCAGGCGACCAGGGCCCCGGTCACGGCGGCGCTCCGTGCGGGGTCGAGGCGGTCGAGGGCGAGGCCGAGGATCAGGCCGTAGCTCGGCGCGAGCAGCACCACCACCGCCGCCAGGGCCACGAGCGCTCCCACCGGCTGAGGGCCCACGAGCGCGCCGGCCACGCCCATCAGCACGGCC
>NZ_SSDO01000019.1:0-4335 GCF_004794395.1 Microbacterium sp. K41
AGCACCTGCATCTCGGCGAGGAGGTGGCCCAGCGGGGTCGCATGAGCGCCGCGGCGGCCGCCCGCCGACGACGCCGACACCGCGGGGACGGCGAGGTCGGCCTCGGCGAACACGGTGTCCACGACCGCGTCGAACCCCGGGCGCAGCGCGGAGGGGCGCACGGCCGCGTCGCCGAGTCGATCGATGAGCGGCTCGTCGCGGAACAGCTCGTCGACATACGGCCACACGTCGGTCAGGGCCCGGATCATCCGCGCGCGAGACTCGTCCGTGCCGCCCGCGAGCCGCAGCACCCACTGCACGGCGTGGTCGCGGTGGTAGTCGACCTCCTTGAGGGCCTTTTCCGCGATCGCCGCCAACGTGTGCTCCGAGCTCGCGCGCAGGGCGGCGTACAGCTCCACGAGGTACACCGACACGACGAACTGCCGCGCGATGGTCTGGGCGAAGTCGCCGTTGGGCTGCTCCACGATCCAGGCGCTGCGGAACTCGGGCTCGTCGCGGAAGTAGGCCAGGTCGTCCTCGGAGCGGCCGTCCCAGGATCCGGCGAAGTGCAGGAACGAGCGGGCGTGCCCGAGCAGGTCGAGGGCGATGTTGCCGAGCGCCACGTCCTCCTCCAGCTCCGGCGCGCGGGAGATCCACGCGCCGAGCTGCTGCGACAGGATCAGGGCGTCGTCGCCCAGCCAGAGCGCGTACTCGGCGAGGTCGGCGCTGGTCGCGGTGGTGCCGGCGCCCGCCAGCTCCTCGCTCAGCCGCAGCTCGTCGACCGAGACGTCTCCGTGCACGTCGGTTCCGTGCACGTCGGTGTGCCCGTGCTGCTGCGCGCTCACAGGTGCGGCACCCCCTCGGAGGCGGTGTAGTACACCGCGTGCCGGTAGTTCTTGCCGGCGGGGCTCTCGAAGTAGGCGCCCTTGGCGTCGGGGTCGCTGGTGGTGATGGCGTCGGCCGGCACGGCCCAGATCGACACGCCCTCGCCGCGCCGGGTGTAGAGGTCGCGGGCGTTGCGGATCGCCATATCGGCGTCTGGCGCGTGCAGCGAGCCGACGTGCACGTGGCTCAGGCCGCGGTTCGCGCGCACGAAGATCTCCCACAGGGGCCAGGGCTCGCGCTCGTCGGCGCCGGGGGTGGCCATCACGCGACCGCCTTCGTCTTGAGGGCCTGCTTGCGGGCGTACTCGGCGGCGGCCTCGCGCACCCAGGCGCCCTCCTCGTGGGCGGTGCGGCGGCGCTCCAGCCGTTCCGCGTTGCACGGTCCGTTGCCGCGCAGCACCTGGAAGAACTCGTCCCAGTCGATCTCGCCCATCTCGTAGCGGCCGGTCTCCTCGTCGAAGCGCAGGTCGGGGTCGGGCAGGGTTACGCCGAGGATCTCGGCCTGGGGCACGAGCATGCTCACGAAGCGCTGGCGCAGCTCGTCGTTGGAGAAGCGCTTGATCTTCCAGGCCATCGACTGTGCGGAGTTGGGGGACTGGTCGTCGGGCGGGCCGAACATCGCCAGGCTCGGCCAGTACCAGCGGTCCACGGCGTCCTGCGCCATCTGCCGCTGCTCCTCCGTGCCGCGCATGAGGGTGAGGAGGATCTCGAAGCCCTGCCGCTGGTGGAACGACTCCTCCTTGCAGATGCGCACCATCGCCCGGCCGTAGGGGCCGTAGGAGGCGCGGCACAGCGGCACCTGGTTGCAGATGGCGGCGCCGTCGACGAGCCAGCCGATCGCCCCCATGTCGGCCCAGGTGGGCGTGGGGTAGTTGAAGATCGACGAGTACTTGGCCTTCCCGGAGATGAGTTGATCCATCATCTCGTCGCGCGTGATGCCGAGGGTCTGCGCGGCGGAGTAGAGGTAGAGCCCGTGTCCGGCCTCGTCCTGCACCTTCGCCATCAGGATGGCCTTGCGCTTGAGGCTGGGCGCGCGCGTGATCCAGTTGCCCTCCGGCTGCATGCCGATGATCTCGGAGTGCGCGTGCTGGGAGATCTGCCGGATGAGCGTCTTGCGGTATGCCTCCGGCATCCAGTCGCGCGGCTCGATGCGCTGCTCGTTCGCGATGAGCTCCTCGAACAGGCGCTCCTCCGCGGAGGCCTCGTCCGTCACGAGGGACAGGTCTGCAGGACTGGTCATCGTCGACTCCTCGCCATCCGGCCTTCTTTACTGACCGATCGTTAGGTAATTCTGACACAGCGATCGTCGGTATTCAACCGGCGCCGGATCAGAGCGAGCGCGACACGAGCGCGAGCAGGGCCCGGCCGTAGGCCTCCGCGGGGTCGGGGTGCTCGAACGTCAGCGGCTCCCCGGCGATCTCGATCTCCACGTGGAACGTGTCGGGCAGCCGGACGAGGGCGCGGAACGTGCCCCGGAGCAGCTCGCGCAGCTGATCCTCGCGGGGCAACCACACCGCATCAGCCAGGGTCACCGCATCGAGCGCCCACTCGGTCGTGCCGTTGAACGCCAGGTCGGTGCCGCTGGGGGTCTGCCGCGCCTCGATCGTCATCCCGCTCACGGTGAACACGTCGGCCTCGGCCTCCAGCTCCACCTCGTCGGGGAGGTCCAGCTGGAAACGGTCGCCCTCCGCGGGGTGCCAGGTGAGTCCCGCATCGCGCAGGGCGACGGCGAGTTCGCGCGTGATCATCCCTCCACGCTAGACGCCATGCGGCAGCCGTCCCCCGATCGCGGTCCGCGACGACCGGGCTGTCGGCGGTGTGCGGCAGAGTGGAGGACATGACCTCCGCACCCGCCGACACCGCCCGCGACACCGCCCGCGCCGCTCTCGCCGAGCTGGTCGGGCGCGCCGACGTCGACTTCCACGATGGGCAGTACGAGGCGATCGAGGCCCTGGTGGAGGGGCGCCGCCGCGCGCTCGTGGTGCAGCGCACCGGCTGGGGCAAGTCCGCGGTGTACTTCGTCGCGACGCTGCTGCGCCGACGGCAGGGCGCGGGCCCCACCGTGCTGGTGTCGCCGCTGCTCGCCCTCATGCGCGACCAGATCGCGGCCGCCGAGCGCGCGGGCGTGCGGGCGGTGGCGATCAACTCCACGAACGCGCACGAGTGGGCGGAGGTGGAGGGGCGGCTCGCGCGCGACGAGGTCGACGTGCTGCTGGTGTCGCCCGAGCGGCTCAACAACCCCGCCTTCCGCGAGCAGCAGCTGCCCGCGCTCGTGGCCCGCCTCGGCATGCTCGTCGTCGACGAGGCGCACTGCATCAGCGACTGGGGGCACGACTTCCGGCCCGACTACCGCCGCCTGCGCGACCTGATCGGCCAGCTCCCGACCGACGTGCCGGTCCTGGCCACGACCGCGACCGCCAACAGCCGCGTGGTGGCCGACGTCGCCGAGCAGCTCGGGGCGCTGCCCACCGGGGAGGCCGGTGGGGCTGTGGCGTCCGCTGCACCGGGTGCGGGTGCGGGTGCGGGTGCGGAGGCGGATGTGGGTACCGGTGCGGGAGCCGTGCCGGTGCTGACGATCCGCGGACCCCTGGCCCGCACGTCGCTGCGGCTCGGCGTGCTGCGCCTGCGCGACTCGGCCAGCCGCCTGGCCTGGCTGCTGAGCCACCTCGACGACCTTCCGGGCTCCGGCATCATCTACACGCTCACGGTCGCCGCGGCCGTCGACACCGCGCGACTGCTGCGTGAGCACGGGCATGAGGTGCGCGCCTATACCGGGCAGACCGATGCCGAGGAGCGCGCCGAGTCGGAGGGCATGCTCAAGCGCAACGAGGTCAAGGCGCTCGTGGCCACCAGCGCCCTGGGCATGGGCTTCGACAAGCCCGACCTCGGCTTCGTCGTGCACCTCGGCGCGCCGTCGTCGCCCGTCGCGTACTACCAGCAGGTCGGGCGCGCGGGCCGGGCGAGCGACAACGCCGACGTGCTGCTGCTGCCCGGAGTCGAGGACCGCGACATCTGGCACTACTTCGCGACCGCGTCGATGCCCGACCGTGAGCGCGCCGAACGGGTGATCGCCGCGCTCGGCGACGCTCCGATCTCGACCCCGGCGCTGGAGGCCCTGGTCGACATCCGCCGCACGCCGCTGGAGTTGCTGCTCAAGGTGCTCGACGTCGACGGAGCCGTGCGGCGCGTGCAGGGCGGCTGGATCGCGACGGGAGCGCCGTGGGCCTACGACGCCGAGCGCTACGAGCGCATCGCCGCCGAGCGGGTCGCCGAGCAGCAGCACATGCTCGACTACGAGCGGACCGACGGCTGCCGCATGGAGTTCCTGCAGCGGGCGCTCGACGACGAGACCGCCGCGCCCTGCGGTCGCTGCGACACCTGCGCGGGCGTCTGGTTCCCGACCGAGGTGGCGTCGACGGCCAGCGCGCAGGCGGCGGAGTCGCTCGACCGCGTGGGCGTGCCGATCGAGCCG
>NZ_SSDO01000188.1:0-281 GCF_004794395.1 Microbacterium sp. K41
GGACGTGCGCCTGCGACGGCTGCCCGACGGGATCGAGGCGGCGGCGCGCAGCCTCACGCGCCTGCTCGCACTCGGAGCGCGGCAGGGCACGGAGTTCGAGCTGATCGGCCGCGGTCCCGATGCCGGGGCCGCCCTCGACCGGCTGGTCGCCCTGTTCGACGACGGCTTCGGCGAGGGCACGGAGGACGCACAGCGCGACACCCGAGCCGCGGACGGTGCCGGCGGAGAGGGCGCTCGCGCCACCGTCGGGGGTCCGGATGCGTCCGTCGCGGCGGACGGCC
>NZ_SSDO01000189.1:0-337 GCF_004794395.1 Microbacterium sp. K41
CGAGGTCTCGGAGCACGGCGCGGGGGTGCGCGTACGCACGGCCGACGGCGACCTCGACGTGGCCGGAGTCTTCGTCGCCGCGGCCTCGGCGCGCCAGCGCGCCCCCTTCGCGGCCGACCTGGGACTGCGGATGCTCGACTCCGGCTCGATCGAGATCGACGAGCTCGGACACACCTCGGTCGGCGGCGTCTTCGCGGCGGGCGACCTCGCTCATCGCGCGACCCTCCCCGGGCCGATGGCCGCGGTGCTGCTCGCCGCCGCGGCCGGTCAGCTCGCGGCGATCGGCGTCATCCGGTCACTGCTGGAGGACGCCCGCTGAGCCCGAGGCCACGGGCGC
>NZ_SSDO01000190.1:0-498 GCF_004794395.1 Microbacterium sp. K41
CCCGCCGCGGTGCACCGCGACGGCATGCTCGGCGGCCGCCCCCTCGACCACGGCCGGGCGGTAGAAGCGGAACAGCTCCGGGTTGTCGCGGCGCAGGCGCAGCGCCCGGGAGGTGACCAGGAGCTTCGCGGCGCCGGAGTCGTCGATCGGCGGGAGGATGCCGCGGGCGACCTCGGCATCCAGCTCCCTCAGCATCCGCGCCCGCAGCGCGAAGTCGACCGGACGACGGTTGTCGGGGTCGACCAGCGACAGGTCCCACAGCTCGGAGCCCTGATACACGTCGGGCACGCCGGGGCCGGTGAGCTGCAGCAGCTTGGCGGCGAGCGAGTTCGAGCGGCCGTGGCCCGCGATCTCCGCGACGAAGCGGTCGAGGATCGGGGCGGCGTCGCCCTCGACGGCCTGGGCGACGGCCGCGAGACCCTCCTCGAACGCGGCGTCGGGGCGCTGCCAGGTGGTGCGCTCCGCCGTCTCGCGCGCGGCCTTGGTGGCGTACGCCAG
>NZ_SSDO01000191.1:0-639 GCF_004794395.1 Microbacterium sp. K41
GCGATCGCGAGGGCCGAGCCGCTGGCCAGGGCCTCGAGGTCGCGCTCGTCGTCCGGATCGCGCTCGGATCCCGCCCCCCGCGGCACCTGCACGTGGCCCATGTCGCCCGCCGAGCCCTGGGCTCCGCGCTGCAGCTGTCCACCCGCGATGATGCCGGCGCCGATGCCCGTGGACACCTTGACGAAGATCAGGTCGTCGACGCGCGGCCAGCTCGTGGCCTGCTCGCCGAGCGCGAGGATGTTCACGTCGTTGTCGACCAGCACGGGCACGTCGAATGTCCGCTGCACATAGGCGGGAACGTCGAAGCGGTCCCACCCCGGCATGATCGGCGGGTTCGTGGGCCGTCCGGTCGAGTGCTCGACGGGGCCGGGCACCCCGATGCCGACGCCGACCAGCGGTAGTCCGTCCGCGGTCGCCGCGAGCAGCGCGGTGCCGTCGGCGAGGATGGTGTCGAGGAGCTTCTCGGGGCCGTCGCCGATGTCGATCGTGCGCGTGCGGGCGTCGAGGATGACGCCGGACAGATCGGCGACCGCGACCGTGGCGTGCGTGGCACCGAGGTCGACCGCGAGCGAGAGTCCGGCGCGGGGATTGAAGGCCACCCGCGCGGGCGGGCGTCCGCCCGTGGAGGCGGCTTCGCCC
>NZ_SSDO01000192.1:0-6500 GCF_004794395.1 Microbacterium sp. K41
CGGCGTCGCCGTAGCCGAAGCGCACCCGGCGGCGCGCAGCGATCGCCCGCTGCAGCTCCGACACCGCCGGCCGCTCCGGCGCATCATCGGGTTCACCCCAGGGCGCATCCCGCACGGTCGACTCCGCCACCCGCTGCGCGCCCTCGCGGAACGGTTCCGGCACGGCACGCATGAGCTTGCGCACCGCGGCCGTGTGCTCCGGCGCGGCGGCGCGGCTCTGGCTGAGCGCGACCAGCAACGACGTCACCTCGCTCTCGGTCAGTCCCGTGAGATCGGTCCGGGCCCCTCCGATCAGGCACCACCCGCCGCCGCGCCCCCGAGACGGATAGAGGGGCACACCCGCCATGGCGAGCGCCTCCAGGTCGCGGCGCGCGGTGGGCACCGAGACCTCCAGCTCGGCGGCCAGTTCCGCGGCGGTGATCCGGGGGCGCCCCTGCAGGAGCAGCAGAGCCTGGATCAGGCGATCGGCACGGATCGGGAACCTCTTTTCCGAAGTGATCAGAAGGTGATCACTTCACGGTCGAGCATAGAAGGAAAGCCGTTCCCACCGAAGGAGAAGATCCCATGTTCCGTGGTCTCGCCAACCTCAACCTCGTCGCCGAGGACATGCCCGCCGCGATCGACTGGTACACGCGCGTGTTCGACGCCGCGCCGTACTTCACCCGCCCCGAACAGGGGACCCCGCAGTACGCCGAATGGCGCTTCGGCGACGACGACGACGAGTTCGCCCTCATGGACGCCCGCTTCCGCCCCGCCCTGCCGCAGCCGGGAGGCGCACTCGTGAGCCTGCACGTCGACGACATCCACGCCGTGATGGACCGCCTCGCAGCCCTCGGCGCCACCCCGTTCGACCCCGTCACCCAGCGCGGCGAGGGGTGGTGGTCGGCGTCGGTCAGCGACCCGTTCGGCAATCTCCTCGGCCTGATCCAGAGCCCGCATTGGGCCGCACAGCACGCGGGCTGACCGACGGGTGCGGGGAGACCCGCGGCCGCACGCAGAACGCCCCGCCGGATGAGCCGGCGGGGCGTTCTGATGACAGCAGTGTCAGATCATCTTGGTGACCTGGTCGAACGACAGCTCGACCGGCGTCTCGCGCTCGAAGAGCGAGACGAGGACCGTGAGCTTGCCGCTCTCCGGCTTGATCTCGCTGATCGAACCGGGAAGACCCGCGAACGAGCCCTCCTTGATCGTGATGGTCTCGCCCACCTCGAAGTCGACCTCGGCCGGCAGCGGACGGGCCACGGCGACGCCGCCCTTCGCCGCGATGTTCTTGGCGGTCGGGACGTCCTTCACCTCGACGAGCGACTTCAGCATGTTGAAGGCCTCTTCGAAGCGCAGCGGCGTCGGGTTGTGGGCGTTGCCCACGAAGCCGGTGACGCCGGGGGTGTGGCGCACGACCGACCAGGTGTCCTCCGTGAGCTCCATGCGCACCAGCACGTAGCCGGGGATGCGCACGCGGGTGACCATCTTGCGCTGGCCGTTCTTGATCTCGACCACGTCTTCCATCGGGACCTCGACCTGGTAGATCTCGTCCTCGACCTCGAGCGTCGACTTGCGCTGCTCGATGTTGGCCTTCACCTTGCGCTCGAAGCCCGCGTACGAGTGGATGACGTACCACTTGCCGGGGAGCATGCGCAGGTCCATGCGGAAGGCCTCGTAGGGGTCCTCCTCGGACTCGGCGTCCTCCTCCTCGGACTCGGCTGCGGGACGGTCGTCCTCGCCGTTCACGTCGGGACCGTCGTACGGGGTGACCTCGTCGGCCGCCTCGGCCTCCTGCTCGGCGGCCTCCTCGGCCACGGAATCGTTGAGGACCTCGGCGGCGGCCTCGGACTCCGCCGCTTCGTCCAGGTTGAGAGCGTCGTTCACGATCGCGTCCGCCTCCGGGTCGTCGATGTCGATGTCGATGTCGTCCGTGTCGTCCTCGCCGTCCTCGTCTTCGACGTGGACCGCGACGTGCTCGGCAGAGGTGACCGAGAACTCCTCAGCGGCGAGCACGTTGCCCTCCTGGGCCTCGTCCTCCTCGCTGGACTGCTCTGCGGCGGTCGCCCAGTCGGCGTCGTCGGAATATCGTTCAGACACGTTGCTTCTTCTCCATAGCTGCGGCTGCCGCCGCGGGGGTCATCAGCCAGGGATACCGAACACGTAGTGGGTCAGGAGCCCGAAGACGTAGTCGAGACCGTAGACGATGCCCATCACGATCACGACGAAGACGAGCACCACACCCGTGAACTTGAACAGCTCCTTGCGGGTCGGGGTGACGACCTTGCGCAGTTCGGCGATGACCTGGCGGATGAACAGGGCGATGCCCCCGAAGAACCGGGAGAAGGGGTTGCCCTTCTTCTGGCGCGTGGCGCCGGCCGCGACGACCTCGCCGCGCGGTTCGTCCTGATCCATCCTGAATGTACCTTTCGTGTGCCAGCGTTGCACTGACGCGCAGGGCGGACAGGAATCGAACCTGCAACCTGCGGTTTTGGAGACCGCTGCTCTGCCAATTGAGCTACCGCCCTAGAGACCCGGAGGCCTCGGGGTGCCCTCCCATCCCCGCGCTGCGCCGAGATCCGAAGACCCGAGGCACGGCGAAAGAATGCAGAGAACAACTGCTCCACAAGCATACGGCATCCGCCCGACGGTGCCGAACCGGGCTCGATATACGGGTTGTTGCTAGGCTCGGCGAGCGGATGCCGGCGAGAAGGGGCGCGTGTGGGTGGGGATGTGCAGCAGTTCCAGGTGGATCTGCGCGGAGTCGTCGATCTGCTGAGCAGGCACATCTACTCGAGCCCCCGCGTCTACCTGCGCGAGCTGCTGCAGAACGCCCGCGACGCGATCACCGCCCGTCACGAGGTCGACGGCGGCGGCGGGCGCATCCGCATCACGCCGCTCACCGCGCAGACCGGCGAGTTCGTGCTCCGCGACGACGGCGTCGGCCTGACCGCCGCCGAGGTCGCCGACCTGCTCGCCACGGTCGGCCGCAGCTCGAAGCGCGACATCTTCGACCTCCCCCGCAGCGACTACCTCGGGCAGTTCGGCATCGGACTCCTCAGCTGCTTCATGGTCGCCGACACCATCGTCATCCGCTCGCGCAGCGCCCGAGGCGGCGCGGCCGTGGAGTGGACGGGCAGCGCCGACGGCACGTTCCAGGTGATCGAGCTCGACGACGACCTCCCGGTCGGCACCAGCGTGCACCTCGTACCGCGGTTCGACGCCGACGAGCTGCTCCGGCCCGCCGCCGTGCACGAGCTCGCCACCACGTTCGGCGAGTTCCTCCCCGTGCGGGTCACGATCGACACCGGCGCCGGAGACGTCGACATCACGCGCGAGCCGCCGTTCCTCTCCCACGCCGACGACCCCGAAGCGGCCGTCGCCTACGGGCGGGACCTGCTCGGCGCGAACCCCCTCGACGTGATCGAGCTCGGCGAACCGGGGACCGGCACGCGCGGTCTCGCCTACGTGCTCCCCTACGCACCCCCGCCCGGCGCACGCCAGGCCACCCGCATGTACCTCGGCCGCATGCTGCTGTCCGAGCGCGTGGACGACGTGCTGCCCGACTGGGCGTTCTTCGTGCGGGCGGTCGTCGACTCCACCGGCCTCGCCCCCACCGCGAGCCGGGAGTCCCTCGTGGAGGACACGGCCCTGGAGCACGTGCGCGAGCAGCTCGGCGCGGGGATCCGCCGCTGGGTGCTCGAGCTCGGACTGCGCGAGCCGCACCGCCTCGCACAGTTCGTGGCGGTGCACGAGGTCGGCCTCAAGTCGCTCGTGCGCCACGACGAGGAGCTCGCGCGGTTCATCACCCGGTGGCTCACCGTCGAGACCACGCACGGCACGCTGCGCATCGGCGACCTGGTCGAGCGCTACCCGCACATCCGCTACGCGCAGACCGTGGACGAGTTCCGCCAGGTCGCCGGGATCTCGCCCGGCGATGAGGTGCTGGTCAACGGCGGCTACCTGTACGACGCGGACCTCGTGCGCCTGCTGCCCGAGCTGTACCCCGCCGTCACCGTGGAGAAGGTCGACGTCGCCGGCGAGCTCGACCGTCTCGATCCCCCGCCCCTGGACGACCGCGACGCCGCCGTGGCGCTCGAGACCCGCGCGGGGGCCGTGCTCGCCGCCTCCGACTGCGCCGTCGTCGTGCGCTCGATCGACCAGCCCGCACTCACCGGGCTGTACGTCGCCGACCCCGAGGTGCTGCGCGCGATCGACCGCGGCCGCACCAGAGGGGTCGCCGGGGCACTGTGGGGCGGCGTGCTCGACCGCATCGACCAGACGCTGTCCGCCGCCCGCGACGACGACCTCACCGCACGGCTGTGCCTGAACTGGTCCAACCGCGTGGTGCGCGCCCTGGTGCGCGTCGAGGACGACGCCGTGTTCGCCCGCACCGTGCAGCTGCTCTACATCCAGGCGCTCCTCGCCGGCCACCATCCGCTCCGTGACGCCGACCGGGCGCTCATGACCAGCGCGCTGGCCGACCTCGTCTCGCTCTCCGCCGGCATCGAGGGGGACTCCCTCCCCTTCGGCGACGCCCGCTGACACTCCACCGAAAGGCTCCCATGGCACGTCCGAAGAAGCGCTTCCAGCAGCTCATCGAGGAGATCGACCGCACCCCGTGGGGTCCGGAGGAGCAGGCCCTCGTCGCGGAGGCCGTGGCCCTCGCCGTCGAGCTCGGCGACGAGCGCCTGGAGTACGAGGCCCGCATGCGGCAGACCGCCTCGGCCAACATGGTCGGCGCCACCGACGTGATGCTCAACTCCTTCGCGTGGTGCCTCGCCCACCACGACGCCGACCCGCAGCGCTTCCCCGCCGACCTCGACAACGGCGGCGCCGACCTCATGTGGCAGTTCAAGTGGATGGCCTCGTCGCTGCGGTCGTCCCCCGCGTTCTCGCAGGAGCAGATCGCCGCCGTGCTCGACGACATGGAGGCCCACTACCGCGCCGCGGGCCTCGGCCTCAGCGGCGTGCTCACCGCCCGGTTCGAGGACGCGTGGGACGCCGGCCGGATGGACGACGCCGAGGCGCTGCGCGTGCAGCTGGAGGCCACACCCCGCGACGACCACAGCCACTGCGACGCCTGCGGCCGCAGCCAGTTCGCGGGCTTCTTCGCCGACACCGACCGCGACGCCGACGCCATCCGCCTGGTCGAGGAGATGATCGAGGGCGGCTTCTCGTGCGGCGAGGAGCCCGAGCACGCGCTCTCCCGCGTCCTCCTCCCCTACCTCCGCGCCGGACGCCTGGAGGACGCGAAGACCGCCCACCTGCGCAGCTACCGCCTCGCGAAGGACAACCCCGACAACCTCCGCATCGTCGCCAACAACATCGTGTTCGCGGCCGTCACCGGCAACGAGGCGCGTGCCCTCGCCCTGATCGAGCGGCACATCGGATGGCTCGCGCACGACGGCCTGAACGTCGACGCGCACTTCGCGGCCCTCACCGCCTTCGCCGTCGCACTGGACAGGGTCGTGGCGACCGGGCACGGCGACACCCCCGTCCGCGGTGCGGACGCCTCCGCCCTCGTCGGGCTCTTCGGAGAGCACGACGGCGCGTGGACCGCGGCCGAGCTCGCCACCGCCGCCTGGACGGCCGCCGAGCGCATCGGCGCGCAGTTCGACGAGCGCGACGGAACGGACGGGCACGCGCGGAGCCTCGCCCGCTCGCGCCGCCTGGCCGACGAGAGCTGGGACGTGCCGATCCGCTCCGACGCCTTCGTCGCCACCGCACCGGCCACGACCCCGACGGACGCGGACGGCTGGTTCGACCGCGCGATGCAGCTCGCCCAGTTCGGCGCCGAGCACGAGACGCTCGACGCCCTCCCCCGTGCGCTCGAGGTGACCGACCCCGGCAAACGCGCACAGCTGCTGTCGATGCGCCTGGGGATCCTCGTGGCGCTCGACCGCATCGAGGAGGCGGAGCAGGTGCTGCCCGAGCGCATCGCCGCGCTGCGCGACGCCGGCCGCGACGTGCAGGCCGAGCTGGAGCTGCGCCTCGGCCTCGCCACGTTCGGGCTCGACACCGACGACACCAGGGCCGCCCTGGAGGAAGAGCTGGCCGCCGCCGAGCGCCTTCCGGCGTGGTCGCGCGGAGACCTCGCCATCAGCCGCGCCTCGCTGCACCTGCACGCCGACGAGCCCGACGCCGCGCTCGACCTCGCCGAGCACGCCGCCCGCGCGTTCGCCGAGGCCGAGGACACCCGGCTGTCGAACACCACCACGCTCGTCGCCATCGGGGCCGTGCTCTCCAAGGGCGACCTGGAGGCCGCGACCGCTCTGCTCGACCGATTCCTCGCGCAGGACGACCTCTCCGCCGGGCATCGCGCCCAGGCGCTGCAGACCAGGGCCCGGGTGCGCGGAGGGACGGGCGAGCACCTCGACGGCGCCGCGGACGCCGACGAGGTCTGCCGCCTCCTCGCCGAGCTGGGCGCCACACGGGCCCTCGCCGACGCGCACGTGCTCGCCGGGGCACTGTGGGAGGACGCCGACCACCCCGACCGCGCCGTTTCGCGCTACCGCCTC
>NZ_SSDO01000193.1:0-1421 GCF_004794395.1 Microbacterium sp. K41
GTCGACATCGTGCCCAACCACGTGGGCGTCGCGGTGCCGCGACAGAACCCGTGGTGGTGGGAGGTGCTGCGGCTCGGGCGGCAGACCAGGCGCGCGGCGGCCTTCGACATCGACTGGGCGGCCGGCGGCGGACGGATCCTGCTGCCGCTGCTCGGCTCCGCGCCCCACGAGGCCCGCGCGAACGGCGAGCTCGTGGTCGACACGACCCCGGCCGCCGACGCCCCCGACGGCGTGCTGCGCTACTTCGAGCACGAGCTGCCCCTCGCCCCCGGCACCGCCGCGCTCGCGGACGACCTGCCGCGACTGCTCGCCGCCCAGCACTACGAGCTGCGGTACTGGGAGGACCAGAACACCGACCTCACCTACCGGCGCTTCTTCGCCGTGTCCGAGCTCGCCGGGCTGCGCGTGGAACTGCCGGACGTGTTCGCCGACTCGCACCGCGAGATCCTGCGCTGGCTGCGCGAGGGCCTCGCGGACGGGCTCCGCGTCGACCACCCGGACGGCCTGGTCGACCCGGGCGGCTACCTGGAGCAGCTGGCCGACGCGACCGGTCGCGCGTACACCCTCGTGGAGAAGATCCTGGAGCCGGGCGAGGCGCTGCCGGCCTGGTGGCGCACGGACGGCACCACGGGATACGACGCGCTGGCCGAACTGGACCGGCTGTTCGTCGACCGCGACGGCGTGGCCGCACTCGACCGCCTGGACGCACGACTGCGCGCCGAGACGGGGCTTCCGCCCGCGCCGGCGTGGCCCGACCTGATCCACGACACGAAGCGGATGATCGCGGACACCCTGCTGGTCGCGGAGGTGCGGCGCCTGGTGCGCACCCTGCCGCGCGGCATCGTGCACGCCGACGACGCCCTCGCCGAGCTGGTCGCGTGCTTCCCGGTGTATCGCGCCTATCTGCCCGAGGGCAGCGAGCACCTGCGCGCGGCGTTCGCGGAGGCGCGGCGGCGACGCCCCGACCTCGACGCGGCGTTCACCGAGCTCGAACCCCTGCTGAGGGACACGTCGCTGGAGGTCGCGCAGCGGTTCCCCCAGGTGACCGGCGCTGTCATGGCGAAGGGCGTGGAGGACACCGCGTTCTACCGGTACACGCGGCTGGGCACGCTCACGGAGGTCGGGGCCGACCCGTCGATCCCCGCGGTCACGGTCGAGGAGTTCCACGAGGCGCAGCGGGCCCGGCTCGCCGCCTGGCCGTACTCGATGACCACGCTCTCCACGCACGACACCAAGCGCTCGGAAGACGTCCGGGCGCGGCTCGCGGTGCTGTCCGAGGTCCCGGAGCGATGGGCCGAGGTGCTGGAGGAGCTGCGCGCCGTGGCGACCACGGGCCACGGTCCGCTCGACGCCCTGCTGTGGCAGGCCGCGGTCGGCGCCTGGCCGATCCCGTCCGAGCGCCTGCTGGCGTACGCCACCAA
>NZ_SSDO01000194.1:0-1997 GCF_004794395.1 Microbacterium sp. K41
CTCGCGCACGGGGGCTGTCGGCGTCCGACACCGGCAGCGCCAGGTCGAGCAGGGTGTCGCGCAGTTCCGCCCACGCGGCGGCCGCGTCGCCTCGGGCCGCGCGACGCATCCGCATCCTCCGCTCGATGAGCCGCACGATCCCGGGAAGTAGGAGCAGCACGACCACCCCGAGCGTCACGAGCGCGACCGGGGTCGGGTCGAGGCGGCGCAGCTCTCCGGATCCCGCGGACCCGGGGTCCGCGTCACCCCGGTCGACGTCGGGGCCCTGCGTCTCCTGCGTCTGCGGCGCCGTGGTCGGCGCGGGCTCCGTGATCCCGCCGGTCGCACCGCCCTGGGCCTCGCCCGCGCGGAACGCCGTCGGGACGCCGAGCGACGCGGTGGGCTCGAACGACACCCAGCCGATGCCGGGGAACAGCACTTCGGGCCAGGAGTGCAGCTGGTCGCTCGTCACGGAGAAGATCGACTCGTCTCCGCGCTTCTCGTCGGTGAGCGAACCGGGGAGGTACCCGACCACGATCCGCACCCGCATGTCGAGGCTCTCCGCCATCAGGGCGAACGCGCCGGCGAAGTGCACGCAATACCCGGAGCGCTCCTCCAGGAAGCGGGCGACGGCGTCGGCGCCGGTGCCGTCGAAGCCCTCCTCCACCGGCGTCTCCAGCGAGTAGTCGAACTGCGCGCGGAACCAGTTCTGCAGCGCCACGAGCCGGTCGTAGTCGGTGTCCGCGTCGGCGGTCACCTCGGCCGCGAGCTCGCCGATGATCCCGGGCAGCTCGACGTCCTCGGTGTCGGGATCCGCGAGCGGCGGGGCCGCGTCGACCGCACGGATCTGCTCGAGCGTCGGCGTGACGCGCGTGGAGCTCACGGTGTAGTCGTTGCCGGCGGCGTCGGACCGACGCGAGTACAGCGTGCGGTTCTCGGGGGCCACCCGCCACGACCCGTTCAACCCCGACACGTCGGTGGCGGGGTACGGCACCGGCAGCCAGGCGCTCGACATGCGCAGGATGCGGATGGACGTGGTGGCGTCCTCGGTCGCGACGCCCTCGCTCCACTCCGGCTCCCCGAAGCCGTCCGCCTGCGACTGCAGGTCGCCGCGGTCGGGCTGCCACACACGGCCGTCGAAGCGGGACAGCGTGGTCAGGCGCAGATAGGGTGCGGTGGCGGCGTCGGTGGCGAGGGTGAGCACCTCGACCGGGTTGGGCTGGCGCAGGTCGTCGCCGAGGCGCAGCGACGCGTCGACGGTCACGCCGACGCCGGTGCCGGCCATGGTGGGGGCGACGGGCAGCGCGGGCGTCACCACGAGCGCGGAGACGACGGCGGCCGCGCCGACCCCGACGGCGACCGACAGCGAGCTCCGGCGCGGAGAGGAGCCGTCGCGCTGCGCAGTGACCCGGAACAGCAGCAGCGCCGTGAGCGCGAGGGCCACGAACCAGGCGACGTTCGGGTCGCCGAAGGTCACGATCATCGGCACGGCGCCGATCACGCCGATCAGCACGGTGGCGAGCACGGCCGAGCGCTGGGCGACCAGGTGGTCGAGCAGGATCGCCACCACGGCGAAGCCCGCACCGAGGGCACCCGCCAGTGCGGGGGAGGCGTCGAGCGGCGCCGAGCCGAACACGATCTGCTCCCAAGCGGCCGCCCCCAGGCCCTGGAACACCGCGAGGGTCGTCGCGGTGGGAACGACCCCCAGGATCGCGGTGTCGCCCGCGAGCAGCAGCGTGAGCACGGCGACCGCGACCGCGACCTGGGCGAGCAGCGCGCCGAGGTCGCCCAGTCCCGCGCGCCGGCGGCGGAGGAGGTGACGGACGAGCATCCCGGTGCCCACCACGGCCACCACGATCAGCACGACCGTGAACGACCAGGCCCCCGGCGTGATCACCGAGGTGAACGGCCACAGGGCCACGAGCGCTCCGACCGCGGCGAGCACGCCCGTGGCGACGACGCGATCCGGTTCGTCGCGGTCGCGGTGCCACCGCGGCACGGTGCGCGGCGGCGGGGTC
>NZ_SSDO01000195.1:0-2980 GCF_004794395.1 Microbacterium sp. K41
CGGCGGTGCTGGCGCTCGTGCTGCTCACGTCCGGTGCGGTGGCGGTCGGACGCCGCCGTCGCGCGCACTGATCGGGCGGAGGGGCGCGCGGGCGAGGCTCGCGCGCCCCTCTCGGCGTACGTACGACTCCCGCGACCGCGATGTCGGTGCCGCCGCCTAGACTCGTAAGGTCATGACCGAAGCCCCTCTCATCGTCCCCGGATCCGTCGGCCCCCAGTCCTCCGGCGCCCCCGCACAGGACGACCTCCTCGCCGGCCTGAACCCGCAGCAGCTCGAGGCCGTCACCTACCGCGGCCCCGCACTCCTGATCGTCGCGGGGGCGGGGTCGGGCAAGACCAGCGTGCTCACGCGCCGCATCGCCTCGCTGCTCCGCAACCGCGAGGCGTGGCCGAGCCAGATCCTCGCCATCACCTTCACGAACAAGGCCGCCGGCGAGATGCGCGAGCGTGTCGAGGGCATCATCGGCGACGCCGCGCGGGGCATGTGGATCTCCACCTTCCACTCGGCCTGCGTGCGCATCCTCCGCCGCGAGGCGCAGCAGTTCGGCTTCACGAAGAACTTCACGATCTACGACTCCGGCGACTCCCGCGCGCTCATCAAGCGCCTGGTGAAGGAGCACGAGGCCGACGCGTACGGCCTCACGCCCGCCTCGGTGCAGGGGCGCATCTCCAAGCTCAAGAACGAGCTGTCCGACGCCGAGTCCTATGCGCGCCAGGCGAACATGACCGATCCGGCGGAGCGCGTGTTCGTCGAGGTGTTCGCCGACTACCAGCGGCAGCTGCAGCGCGCGAACGCGTTCGACTTCGACGACCTGATCGGGCAGACCGTGTACCTGTTCCGGGCGTTCCCGCAGGTCGCGGACACGTATCGGCGGCGGTTCCGGCACATCCTGGTCGACGAGTACCAGGACACCAACCACGCCCAGTACGCGCTCATCCACGAGCTCACGCGTCCGGTGTCGGGTGTCGGATCGGCGCCCGATCCGTATGCCTCGAACGGCATGATGATCTTCGAGCCCGACCCCGAGCCCTCCGCAGGCGCGGGCGAACCGGGAGCCTCGCTCACGGTGGTCGGCGACTCCGACCAGTCGATCTACGCGTTCCGCGGCGCCGACATCCGCAACATCAGCGAGTTCGAGCGCGACTTCCCCGGCGCGAAGGTCGTGCTGCTGGAGCAGAACTACCGCTCCACGCAGAACATCCTCTCCGCGGCGAACGCCGTGATCGGCAACAACTTCGACCGCAAGGACAAGAAGCTCTGGAGCGATCGGGGCGACGGCGACAAGATCATCGGGTTCACCGGCTACTCGCAGCACGACGAGGCGCAGTTCGTCGCCGACGAGGTCGAGGCGCTGCACCGCGCCGGCATGCCGTACTCAGAGATGGCCGTGTTCTATCGCACGAACTCGCAGTCGCGCGCGCTGGAGGAGATCTTCATCCGCTCGGCCGTGCCCTACAAGATCATGGGCGGCACCAAGTTCTACGAGCGCGCCGAGATCAAGGACGCGCTGGCCTACCTGGTCGCCGTCGCGAACCCGGCCGATGAGATGGCGGTGCGCCGCATCCTCAACAAGCCGCGGCGCGGCATCGGCGATGTGACCGAGACCGCGATCGCCCGGTTCGCCGACGAGCACGGCATCACGTTCCGGGAGGCGCTGTCGATGCCCGGTCAGCTCGGTGTCGGGCCCAAGATCCAGGCCGCGATCGCGCAGCTCGACGCCGTGCTCGCGGAGGCGACCGCGATCATGCTGCCCGCCACGGGCGAGGTGCCGCCGCCCACGTCGGTCGCCGACGGTCTGAGCCTGCTGCTGTCCAAGAGCGGCTACCTCGACGCGCTGCGCGCCAGCCGCGACCCGCAGGACGAGGCGCGCGTGGAGAACCTCGACGAGTTCGTCGCCGTGACCCGCGACTTCGCGCGCAACAACCCCGAGGGCACGATCACCGACTTCCTCACCGAGGTCGCCCTGGTGTCCGACGCCGACGACCTCGACGACGAGTCGGGGTCGGTGTCGCTCATGACGATGCACACCGCCAAGGGCCTGGAGTACGACGCGGTGTTCGTAACGGGTGTGGAGGAAGACCTCATCCCGCACCGCATCTCGGCGGGGGAGCCCGGGGGGCCGCAGGAGGAGCGTCGACTGTTCTACGTCGGCATCACCCGCGCCCGCAAGCGCCTGCACCTGTCGCTCGCGATGACGCGGGCTCAGTTCGGCGAGGTGTCGGTGGCGATGCCGAGCCGGTTCCTGCAGGAGATCCCCGCGGCGCTGATCGATTGGCGGCAGTCGCCCGGCGACGTGAACTCGCGCGGCGGCATGCAGTCGAGGGCCCTCAACGCGCGGCGCTCTGGTGGCTTCGGCGGTTCGGGCTCCGGCGACCGGTTCGGCGTCAAGCCGCTGCCGCGGGAGTCGCTCAAGCCCCTGTCGACCGCGATGGACAAGATCCCCAACCGGGTGACGGCCAAGATGCGCGACAACGGCGACCTGGAGCTCGCGGCGGGCGACCGCATCCGGCACGTCGACTTCGGCGAGGGCCGCGTGGACGCGGTCACGGGCGAGGGGGCGAAGCGCATCGCCCACGTGCGGTTCGACACGGCGGGGCAGAAGAAGCTGCTCATCAAGGTCGCGCCGATCGAGAAGCTGTAGCGCCGCGCGCGGGGCCGGAACACGCAGACGGTTAGGCTGGCTCATATGGCCCTCTTCTCCCGCCGCAAGAAGTCCGGCGACGACGCTGTCGCTTCCCCCGAGGTCGAGTCCACCCCGGTCGAGTCTCCTGAGACGACCGCGCCCGAGACGACCGCACCCGAGGGAACCGCGCCCGAGGGAACCGCGTCCGAGGCGAGCGCGCCCGAGGGAACCGCCTCCGCGACCGGAGCGCCGGTGACCGAGGTTACGGATCCTGCGCCCGAGGCCGCCGCGACGCCGACCGTGGGCATCTCCGTGCAGGCGTTCCGCGGCGTCGGCGCCGAGGCCGGCCCCGAGGTC
>NZ_SSDO01000196.1:0-3034 GCF_004794395.1 Microbacterium sp. K41
CCGGGCTCCAGGGGGAGAGCACCGACGGGCTGAGGTATGCGCCGGACGCCACCGCCACGGACGCTCTGGGCGGGCGACTGGCCGCCGCGCTCGCCCACGCGCACCTGCTGGTGCTGCGGCCGCGCGAGGCCTCGGCCGCCGACCTGGGCCGCCTGCTCGACGCGGGGTGGACGCCCGACGGCATCGTCACGGTGTCGCAGCTCGTGTCGTTCCTGGCGTTCCAGCAGCGCGTCGTGACCGGGCTCCGCGTGCTCGCCGCCGCCGGACTCGCGACCGCCACCACCACCGCCACCACCGCCACCACCGCCGCCGCCACCACCGCCACCACCGACCCCACCGCCGCGTCCACCGAGGAGGAGGCCGCATGACCACCACCGACGACACCACCGACCCCGACACCACCGAGCCCGACACCGCCGACACCACCGAGCCCGACACCACCACCGAGCCCGCCACCGCCGACACCGTGCTCCGACACGACGACGCCCCGCACCCGCACGGGTTCACGCGCGCCGAGGTCGGGTGGACGCCGCACCTGCCCCCGCTCGCGGAGGACGAGCTGACCGAGCGGCACTATGACGGCTTGGTCGACGCCGCTCGCGCCAAGAACGACTACTTCCGTCTGCTCGCGCGCGACCCCGAGGTGCTCCGGGCGCGCACCCTGGTCGACAAGGACATCTTCTACAACGTCGCCGACGGACTGCCCAGGGCCGATCGTGAGCTGGCGGCCACCGCGGCCTCGCGGCGCAACGGCTGCGTGTTCTGCGCCTCGGTGCACTCGCGCTTCGCGGCCCATCACAGCAAGCGGCAGGACGACGTGGACCGGCTGCTCGACGAGGGCGTGTCCGCCGACCTCGGCGAGCGGTGGAACGCGATCGTCGCCGCGTCCGTCGCGCTGACCGAGACGCCCAGCGCGTTCGGGCCCGACCACATCGCGCTTCTGCGATCCGCGGGGCTCGACGACGGCGAGATCGCCGACGTGGTGCACGGCGCCGCGTTCTTCAACTGGGCGAACCGGCTGATGCTGTCGCTCGGTCGACCCGTGGCTCCGGCCTGAGCCGGGCGGCCCCGGCTCTGGCACCAGGGTGATGGCTATGGCACCAGGGTGATGGCTACGGCACCAGGATGATGGCTACGGCACCAGGATGATCTTGCCCGAGGCGGCGCCGGATTCCATGAGCTCATGGGCCCGGGCCGCCTCGGCGAGCGGGAGCTCCGGGCCGAGCTCGATCGTGAAGTCGCCCGATGCGAGCAGCTCCACGGTCTTCTCCAGGGCTTCGGCGCGCCAGGCGAGCTCCTGCTCCGTGAGCGGGACGGGGGAGCCGCCCGAGAACGCGCGGATGCCGAAGTCGGCGGCGTCGGGGCCGCGCACGATCGTGGCGATGCGGTCGCGGTCGGGCACCAGGGCGAGCGAGGTCTCGATGGCCTCGTCCGTGCCCGCGCAGTCGAGCGCCACCGTGACGGGCGACGGAGCGGCCGCGCGCACGCGGTCGAGCAGGCCGTCTCCGTATGCGACGGGGAGGGCACCGAGCTCGCGCAGCTGCTCATGCCGGGCGGGGCTCGCGGTGGCGATCACGGTCGCGCCGCCGGCCACCGCGAACTGCACCGCCGCCTGACCCACCGAGCCGGAGCCGCCGTGCACCAGGAGCACGTCGCCCGCGGTCACGCCGAGCGAGCGCAGCGCCTGATACGCGGTGCCGGCGGGGATGCCGATCGCGGCGCCCTCGGCCGCGGTCACCGCGTCGGGGAGCTTCACCAGCTTGTCGGCCTCGACCGCGAGCGCCGAGGCGTACGTGCCGACCGTGTCACGGATCGCGACGCGGTCGCCCACCTCCAGCCCGTCGACGCCCTCGCCGAGCACCTCCACCACGCCCGCGCCGTCGAAGCCGACGCCCCGCGGTTCGGTGATCGGCGGTGACGGACGCTTGCCGCTGCGCAGCTTCGCGTCGATGGGGTTCGCGCCGGCGGCCTCGATGCGCACCACGGCCTCGCCGCGCACGGCGACGGGATCGGGCACCTCCATCAGGTGCAGGACATCGGGGGAGCCGAACTCGGTGTAGACGATCGCGCTGGCCATGACCCCAGGCTACCCGGGGAGGACACCGTCAGCGCCCGGGCAGGATCAGCGCCCGGACAGCGCCTTCATGATCCGCTGCGGCGAGACCGGCTGCGCGGTGCCGAGGCGCTGCGCGAACACGCTCACGCGGTACTCCTCCAGCAGCCACCGCACCTCCACCAGCGTCGGCGGCGCGTCGGTCGGCAGCGGGATCGTGCCGCCCGCCTCGGTGAACGCGGTCGCCATGCGCTCGAACTCGGTCAGCCGCGCCCGGTCCTTGCCCGGCTCGTTCGCCAGCGTCTTCAGGCGGTCGAGCATGCCGTCGAGGTAGCGGGGGTAGTGCGCGAGCCGGTCGATGCCCGCCGCCGACACGAACCCGGGGTGCAGCAGACCGCTCAGCTGCGTGCGGATGTCGTTCAGCGGTCCGAGCAGCGCCAGGGAGTTCTGCGCCTTGATGCCCCGCTCGACCTCGCGCGCCTTGACCAGGATCCGCGCCACCAGGGACACGGCGGCGAACAGCTCGTCCACGAGCACCGCCGACACCGCCTCCCGGACGCGGGCGAACGCGGCCTCCGTGCGCACGATCCCGCGACCGGCGCCGTCCGGCCCTCCGGTCGACGCGTCGATCACGCGGCGGGCGACCGCGGCCCTGGCGTCTTCGATCAGCGCCGCGGCGGAGGGATACGGCGACGCCGCGAGCGCCAGCTTCTCCTGGCTCGTCAGATGCTCCTGCACGTACGACGACGGCGAGGGCACCGTGAGCAGCACCAGCCGGAGCACGCCGTCCCTGGTCGCGGTCGCGGCGGCCTCCGCGGTCGCCTCCACGCGTACGGAGACGCTCTTGCCCGCGTCGACGATCGCCGGGTAGCCGCGCACGACGCCGCCGGCGACCCGGGTGTCGAGCACCTCGGGCAGGTCGCCGAAGGTCCACGCGGTCAGCCCGGTCTGCTCCACCGGGGCGGCCGCGACGCGCTCGGC
>NZ_SSDO01000197.1:0-11631 GCF_004794395.1 Microbacterium sp. K41
CGGCGTCGCGGTCGGTCGGCGCGGGCGGCGCCTGCAGAGCCTCCGCCGTCATCAGGCCGCCGCTCGGGCCTGGGGGGCTGCGACGCCGTCGAGCACGCGGGCGATCACGGTGTCGCTGCTGGTGCCGGCGAACTCGGCCTCGGCGTCGAGCAGCAGACGGTGCTGCCACACGGGGCGGGCGAGCGCCTTGATGTCGTCGGGCAGCACGTAGTGCCGGCCCTGCGCCGCCGCCCACACCTTGGCGATGCGGACCATGGCGATCGCACCGCGCACCGAGACGCCGAGCCGGATCGCGCCGTCGGCACGGGTGGCCTCGGCGAGCTCGGCCACGTAGCGCAGCACCGCGGGCTCGACGTGCACGGTCGCGGCCAGGTCGGCCATGTCGGCCACGGCGCTCGTGGTGATGATGGCCGACAGCCCGGCCGACGGGTTGCGGTCCGACGCCCCGGCGAGGATGCTCTCGGTCACCGCGAGGTCGGGGTATCCGATCGAGGTCTTGATCAGGAAGCGGTCGAGCTGCGCCTCCGGCAGCTTGTACGTTCCCGCCTGCTCGACCGGGTTCTGCGTGGCGATCACGAGGAACGGGCGGCCCGTCTCGTGCGTCACGCCGTCGACCGTCACCCGCGACTCCTCCATGACCTCCAGCAGCGCGGACTGCGTCTTCGGCGAGGCGCGGTTGATCTCGTCGGCGAGCACGATCGACGCGAAGATCGGGCCCTTGTGGAACTCGAAGCGGTGCGACTGCTGGTCGTAGATCGTCACACCGGTCACGTCGGAGGGCAGCAGGTCGGGCGTGAACTGGATGCGCGCACTGGTGCCCTGCACGGTCGCGGCGAGCGCCTTCGCGAGGCTCGTCTTGCCGGTGCCGGGGGCATCCTCCAGCAGCACGTGGCCCTCGGCCAGCATCGAGGCGAGCACGAGCCCGACGATCTCGCGCTTGCCCTGCACCGCCTTGTCGACGTTCTCCACCAGGCGCGTGAAGGTGCCGTGGAACCAGGCGGCCTGCTCGGGGGTCATTGTCATGGGTTGTCCTGTGCTCTCTCGGGGGAAGGGGTGCCCGCTACCAGGGGCGTCGTTCGTAGTCGGTGCCGCCGATCGTGACCCACACCTCGTAGCCGCGGCCGCCCGCACCGTGGAAGCAGCCGAGCTCGACCGCGCCGTTGGCGGGGATGTACCAGCTGCTGCCGCCCGCGAACCGCGGTCCCGCGGTGGGCGCGGTGCTGTTGCACCACACCTGGTAGGTGCCGGCGGGGAAGTTCTGGGTGTTGACGACGAACTTGGCGCACGTGCCGTCGGTGCACTGCCCCGGCCAGTAGCCGGCGGTGCCTCGGCTGACCCAGGCGCGCGGCGCGGGCGGCGGGCCGGAGCTCGCCGATGCCGAGTTCTCGGGCGTCCACTGCCCCGCGGCGTCCTGCGCACGCACGCGGATGCTGTGGCCCTGGTTGTAGCCGTTGCCGACCGTGCGCGAACCGGAGATGCCGACGTTCTCCCAGCCGCCGCCGTCGATGCTGATCTGCACGACCTTGATGTCGCGGCCGTTCGGGGAGCCGCTGGCGTTCCACCGCAGCTCCACCTGGGTCGCGCCACCGATGGCGTCCACGGCGGGTTGGCGCGGTGCACCGTACGGGTTCCCTGTCGCGGAGTTCGACACGGCCCCGGCGTACGTGACGCCGTCGACGGTCGCGACCGCCCGCACCTCGATGCGGTAGTTCTGGCCGTTCGTGAGACCGCCGATGCGGGTGCCGGAGAGGGTGTTCCAGTTGCCGCCGTTGAGCCGGTACTGGTACGTGACCTCGCTCTCCTTGGCGCCGTTGCGCGAGCCCTGGCGGTAGGAGATGTCGAGCGCCCTGTCGAGCTCGGCCGTGACCGTCAGGCTGGTCGGCGCTCCGGGCGCGATCACACCGCGGCGCGGGGCCGACGGCGCACTCCACTCGCCCCAGCCGGCCTTGTTGTAGGCGCGGATGCGGTACGTGTACGCGGACTCCGACGTCGGCACGGTCACGGCCTGGCTGTTCGCCTGCGCGCCCGGCGTGAGGGTGCGGACCGTCTGGCCGCCGGAGATCACCTGGAGCTCGTACCCGCGGATCGCGTCGCCGTTCTTGTCCGGCGGGTTCCAGCTCACGAGCATCTGCGCCTGGCCCGACACCGGCTCGAGCTCCTTCGTGGAGGGAGCGCCGGCCGCGAGCGGGGGTCCCGCGGGGATCTCGGAGGCCGACCAGCCGCTCCAGCTCGACGGGTCGGGGGCGCGGTTGTGCGCCTGCACGCGCACCTGGTAGTTCGAGCCGTTCTCCAGCCCCTCCCACGTAAGCGAGTTGCCCGTGGCCTCCTTCTGCGTGATGCCGGAGGGCGGCGCGGGGGAGATCTCGAGCGTGTACCGCTCGACGGGAGAGCCGGGGGTCGTCGGCGTCGTCCACGCGACCTTGAGCGACTTGTCGCCGAAGTCGAGGGTCGGCGGGTTCGGGGTGTCCGGCCGGGCGTCGGGACGCGCGACCTCGGAGACGCCCGACGGCTCGGACTCGCCGACGCGGTTCGTCGCGGTCACCTGGAACGTGTACTCGACGTTGTTGGTCAGGCCGTCCAGCGTGCAGGTGGTGGAGGCGCACTCCTTCGAGTACGCGCCGCCGCCGACCGACTTCACGGTGTACTTCGTGATCTCGGCGCCGTTGTTCGACGGGGCCGAGTACGACACCACCACGGTGCGGTCCTGCACGCTCGTCACGACCGGGGTGCCCGGGGCCGCCGGCACGTCCTGCACCGTGACCACGATCTGTCCGTTCACCTCGCGGTCCACGTCTTCCGTCGCGTCCTGCACGCGGTAGCGCACCACCAGCGTGCCGACGAAGCCCTCGGCCGGGGTCACGCGCACCTCGTCCTCGGTGAACGAGGCCTCACCGCGACCCGACTCGGTCACCGCGCCGACGATCTTCAGCGGGGTCTCCGGGAACGGGTTGAAGTCGTTCGCGAGTGCCGGCACCGTGATGGTCTTCCCGGCGTCGGCCTCGGAGATCGTGTCGGTGTTGGCGGCGGGCATCGCCCGTGTGGAGGCCGTGACGGTCGCGGTCACGGTGCCCTCGATCGGCTCGGTCTCGCCGTCGGACACGCGGATCGTGAGCGAGGCGCTGGTGCCCTTCTTGGCGTTCGACGACGCCTCGACCAGCAGCCGGTCGCCGTCGATGCGCGCCGAGATGCCCTTGCCGTCTCCGCCGACGAGGGAGTACTCGTGCTTGCCCTCGTCCTCCGGGTCGGGGTCGTCGGTGAGGGCGGCGAGGTCGAGCGGGGTCGCGTCCTCACCCGGGGCGACGTTGACCTGACCGCCGATGAACGTGGGCTGCTGGTTCTCCGGCGGCAGCACGTTGATCGGGATGCTCAGCGTGGCCTTGCGCCCCTCGGGGTCGTCCGGTCCGTCGCCGTCGGTCACCTCGAACGTGAGCGCGTCGGGGCCGAAGTAGCCGGGCGCCGAGGTGTAGACCAGGGTGCTCGCGTCCTTGAGCAGGTCCGAGCCGTCCGCGTTGTTGGCGCTGATCTTCGCCTTCTCGGTGATGCGCACGTCACCGCCGCCCGCAACCGTGACGTACTCCGACAGGGGCAGGTCCTTGGTCTCGCCGCTGACGACCTCGACCGGCTTGGTGGAGGTGAGGGTCGGGCGCAGGCCGTCGCGCGACGGCACGAAGATGAACGCGGACGCCTGGAGGCCGTCCGGGTCGGTGAGGGTGTAGCGGATCAGCTGCAGCTCGTCGGTGACGGTGACGCGCACCTTGCCGTTCTCCAGCAGCGTGCCGCCCGCGTCCACCTCCACGTCGAGCCGGTCCTTGGTGCCGTCCGGGTCCTCGTCGTTCTTGAGGATCTCGAGGTCGGCCGAGAGCCCGCCGTCCTTCAGGTCGGACGGCTGGAGCCGGTCGTCGCGGGCGACGGGCGCCTGCAGCGGCACGTCCTCGTCGACCGTGATCTGCAGGGTCGCGGTCGCCGTGGCACCCCGGGCGTCGCTCACCGTGTACTGCAGCGACGTCTCCATCTCGCGGTCGGGCACCTTCACGATCACGCGGTCGCCCGAGACGCGGCCCTCCAGGCCCTCCGGCACCTCGAGCCCGTCCTTCACGAGCGAGACCTTGTCGCCCTCGGGGTCGGAGTCGTTGGCCAGCACCGGGACGGCGATCTCGCGGCCGGGCCGCACGACCACGGCGTCCTTCACGGCGTACGGTGGCTGGTTGATCTGCTCGGCCGGAGCGACGCCCACGCGGATCGTCGCGACGCCCTCCTTGCCCAGGCGGTCGCGCACCCGGTAGGTGAACGTGTCCACCCCCGACGACTCGGAGCCGGCCTCGTAGGTGAAGTAGTTGGGTCCGACGGTCGTGATGCGGCCCTTGCGCGGGCTCGAATCGATGCCCAGCAGCTCGACCGAGTCGCCGTCGGCGTCGATGCCGTCGAGCGGCACCGCGATGTTCACCTCGCTGCCGGCGAGCGCACGGGCCGTGAGGTCCTGCGGACGCGGGGCGGCGTTCTTCTCCACGTCCACCGGGAGGATCTGGATCGTGACGTAGCCGGCGGCCTTCTGCTGACGCGAGTCGGCCACCTCGTACGTGAGGTAGACGGTCTTCGGCTCGGTGCCCGCCTTGAAGCGCACCTCGTCCTGCGACACGAAGGCCTCGCCGTCCTCCGGGTCGACCGTCTCGACCAGCTCCGGCTCGACGTGCATCACGTCGTCGCTCGGGTGGGAGTCGTTGTCGAGCACGGGGATCGTCACGACGTCGCCCGCGCGCACGGTCGCCGTGTCGGGGTTGGCGATCGGGGGCAGGATCTCGTCGGGTGCGGGGATCGGGATGACCACGACCTCGCCGTCGGCCGACTTCGAGCCGTTCGAGATGCGGTAGCCGATGCGCACCGGCTCGTCGAGCGCGCCCTGGTCGGTGATGCGCAGGGTCTCGTGGTTCAGCACCGACACCGAGATGCCCGTGCTGGGGTCCATCGACACGGACTGCACCACGAGGATGCCGCCGGCGGGGTCGGTGTCGTTGTTGAGCACGCCCAGCAGCACGTCGCCGCCGGTGGGCAGCAGTGCCACGTCGCGCACGGCGACCGGCGGCAGGTCGGTCTCGGACTCGGGCATCACGTCGACGCGCACGAGCCCCTCGCCGTTCTTCGGCCCCGTCGTCACCTGGTACTGCACGTAGTAGACGCCCGGGTTCTGGGCCAGGAACGTGAAGGTCTTGTTGGGGAAGTCGGGCTGGATCGTGGCACCCGCGGTGTCGAGCACGCGGCTCAGGCGCAGCTGCTCCCGGCTCGTGCTGGTGTCGTTCGTGAGCGGGGCGACCGTGATCTGCTCCCCCGCGCGGGTCACCACGTGGTCGGCGTTGGTCTTCGGGTTGGTCGAGCCCTGCGGGCGCACGTCGAGCGCGATCGTGGCGGACGTGGACTCGCCGGTCGCATCGGCGACCGTCACCATCACGTCCTTGCGGCCCTGCAGGCTCGCGGTCGCCTTGTACGTCATCTGCCCGTCGCGGCTGAAGTCGACCTCGTCGCCCGGCGCGGGGATGACCTCCTTGAGGTAGATGTCGTCGCCGTCGGGGTCGATCCAGTCGGGGAGGATGTTGTACGAGATCGTGCCGCCGGTCTCCACCGCCAGCGAGGTCTTCCGCTTGGGCTCCGGCGCGGCGTTCTCGCTCCAGTCGCGCACGGTCAGGGTGACGACCGCGGTGTCCTTGCCCTTGCGGCCGTCGTCGACCTCGTACGTGAAGCTGGCCGTGCCCGACGCCTTCTCGTCGACCGCGATCTGCAGCGCCCCGCCGTTGTTGATGGGCTGCACCGTGCCGATGCCCGGCTGCGCCTCGGCCAGCGCGGCGACCAGCACGTCGCCGTCGGGGTCGTTGTCGTTGTCGAGCACCGGCAGCAGCGTGGTCGCGCCGGGTCGCACGCCGTAGGAGTCGTCTTCCGCGATGGGCGGGGTGTTCTCCTCGCTGCGCTCGGGCAGCGTGGTCTCGACCGTCTCCTCCGTGGAGTCGTCCTGGTTCTCGGTCTCGCCCTCGGGCGGGGTCAGGTCGTTCCAGTTGTCGACGCGCTGCAGGCTCTCGTTCGCGAGCCAGGCGGCGCCGCCGACCGCGTCGTTGAGGATGATCACGTCGCGGTTGACGCGGAACGTGAGGCTCGACGAGTCCTCCGCGCCGTCGATGGGGGCGTTGACGTCGTTGCCATCGCCCGGGCACTCGCGGATGAACGTGGCCGAGCCCGCCCACGCGCCATACGTGCAGCCGCGGAGCCACACGGGGGCCGCGGCCGTGCCGTCGGCTCCCGCCGAGGTCTCCTCGGGCTCTCCGCCGTCGAACGGCACGCGCACCAGCGCGGAGGGCGTGGCGAGGGCGACCGCGTCGGTCTCGGCGGAGGCGTGCTGCAGCACGGCGTCGGCGGCGCCCGGAACCTCGGTGCGGAAGCCGCCCGGGCTCGTCACGACGCCGGCGGCCGCATCGAGCACGACCGGCGTGCGGCCGACCGCGGTGATCGACGGACGCTCGGACAGGTCGAGCTCGCCCACCGACGCGGCGGACGGGTCGAGCGGCGCGCCCTCGGGGTCGACCGGGACCGTGACGACCTCGCCGCGCTCGCCCGACAGCCCGAACACGGTGCCGTCCTGGGCGACCGTCACGTCGGAGTCGTCGCCGAGCTCGACCACGGGCTCCGCGGCCTCGATCTCGAACGCGTTGATGCCCCGGACCGGCACGACCCACAGGTCGCCCGAGTCCTGGTCGAGGATCGCCGCGGTGTTCGCGCCGAGCGCGACCTTCGCGGTGGAGGGGATGAGCGCGGAGTCGCCGAGAGAGACGCGCGCCGGGTCGACCGCGGTCACGGTGGACGCGCTCTCGTCGACGACCAGCACGTTCGCGGCGTCCTGCAGGATGTCGTAGTCCTCGCTGGTGGTGCGCAGCCCGCCGTCGAGGATCGTGGACTCGTGGTTGAAGTGCCCGACGAGCAGGCTCGAGGTCTTGGTGATCCAGACGCCGCCGTCGTTCAGGTCGACCTTGGTGGTGGGGAAGCCCTCATACGTGAAGGCCATCGTGGTGAGGGCGATCACACCCACCGTGACCCCGGCGGCGGACGCCAGCGTCTTGGGTCGCGCGCGCATCCACGACAACGCCTTCATACCCGGTTCCCCCCCAGGGTCGTCTCACACTGACTCCACCGCGGCACGACGGCCCACGGAACACTGCTACATCCTAACCACGTCGCAGAATATCGCTCGATGGGGAGATCTCCCCACTCGGCCGGAGCTACGCCCGCCAGCACCCCGCGATGTGGTCGTCGACCATCCCGGCGGACTGCATCAGGGCGTACATCGTGGTCGGTCCGACGAACCGGAAGCCCCGGCGCCGCAGCTCCTTGCTCAGCGCGGTCGACTCCGGCGTCACCGCCGGGACCTCGGCGAACGAGCTCGGCCGGGCGCCGGTCGCCGGCGGGGCGAACGACCACATGAGCGCATCGAGCTCCCCCTCCGCCATCGCACGGACGAGGCGCGCATTGCCGATCGTGGCCTCGATCTTGGCGCGGTTGCGGATGATGCCGGCGTCGCCCATCAGCCGCTCGACATCGGACTCGTCGAACGCGGCGACCGCCTCCGGCTCGAACCCCGCGAACACCTCGCGGAACCGCGGACGCTTGCGCAGGATCGTGATCCAGGACAGTCCGGCCTGGAACCCCTCCAGCGCCATCTTCTCGAACAGCGCCCGGTCGCCGTGCAGCGCGGTGCCCCACTCCTCGTCGTGGTAGCGGCGGTACTCGGGGTCGTCGCCCACCCACGCGCAGCGCGCGCGGAGGTCGGGGCCGATCAGGAGGGAGGTCATGACTCGACGCTACCGGCGACCGCCGACACGCACGCACGCCGGATGCGGGATCGGAAGGCGGGCCTCCCCGACCCCTCCGCGGCGCGGTTCCCGATCCCGCACGGAGCTGTCGCGCGGGATCGGAAGGCGGTCAGGCGGCGAAGGTGGCGGCGTCGATCACGAAGCGGTAGCGGACGTCGGAGGCGAGCACGCGCTCGTACGCCTCGTTGATCGCCGACGCGGGGATGACCTCGATCTGCGCGGTGATGCCGTGCTCGGCGCAGAAGTCGAGCATCTCCTGCGTCTCCCTGATGCCGCCGATGTTCGACCCGGCGATCGAGCGACGCCCCGCGATGAGCGAGCCCGCGTTCACCGACAGGGCCTCCGGCGGCGCACCCACGCACACCAGCGTGCCGTCCACGTCGAGCAGCCCCAGGTAGGAGCGCAGGTCGATCGCGGCGCTCACGGTGTTGAGGATCACGTCGAACGACCCGCGCAGCTCGCGGAACGTCTCGCGGTCGCTCGTGGCGAAGTAGCGGTCGGCGCCGAGCCGCAGGCCGTCGTCCTTCTTCGACAGGGTCTGCGACAGCACGGTCACCTCGGCACCCAGCGCGTGCGCGATCTGCACCCCCATGTGCCCGAGTCCGCCCATGCCCACCACTGCCACGCGCGTGCCGGGGCCGACCTTCCAGTGCCGCAGCGGCGAATAGGTGGTGATGCCCGCGCACAGCAGCGGCGCTGCGGCGTCGAGCGGCAGCGCGTCGGGGATGCGCAGCACGAATCCCTCGGTCACCACGACCTGCTGCGCGTAGCCGCCCTGGGTGATCGTGCCGTCGCGGTCCACCGCGCCGTAGGTGCCGATGGCGCCGTTCTCGCAGTACTGCTCCTCGCCGCGGCGGCACTGCCGGCACTCGCCGCAGGAGTTCACCAGGCACCCCACGCCCACGCGGTCGCCCACGGCGTGACGCGTGACCTCGGAGCCCACCGCCGCGACCGTGCCGGTGATCTCGTGCCCGGGCGCGAGCGGGTACTGCTGCGGGCCCCAGTCGCCGCGCACGGTGTGGATGTCGGAGTGGCAGATGCCCGCGAACGCGATGTCGATGAGGATGTCGTGCGGCCCCAGCTCCCGCCGCTCGATCACGGTCTTCTCGAGCGGGGCGGCCTCGGCGGGGGCGGCGTAGGCGATGACGGACGACATGGTGCTCCTCTGGTCGGTACCTGCCGAGACTACGCCCGTTCCCACCTCCTCAGAACACGGCGCCGGACGCGACGATCCCGCCCGGATCGCGGCGGATCCGGGCGGGATCGAGGGGTGGGTGAACGGCGAGCCGCGTCAGCGCTTCTGCTTCTTCAGCGCCTTCTCCTGGATCGGCGCCCGACCAGACGCCGCGAGATCGGCGTAGTAGGCGCGGGCCTCGTCCTGACGCTGCTTCTCGGCCCCGCTCGCGATCGGCGCGCGCACGTGCTCGGGCTCGTACCCGAACGCGTCGACGAGGTCGAGCGCGTGCGGACGCAGCCGGGCGCACAGCCGGTCGATGTAGCTGGACACGGCGGCGGCGCGCTGCGTCGACAGGCGTCCGTGGATGAGGTGCCACGCCAGGTGCTTCTCGATCAGCTGCAGACCGAAGAGGTCGCGCAGCCACGTGAGCACCTTCCGCGTCTCCGGGTCGTCGATCGCGTGGACAGCGTCGGTGAACGCCTCCCACTGCAGCAGCTCGCCGTGCGCCCTGGCGGCCTCGATCAGCTCGGTCTGGTTCTGGTTGAACAGCTCGGCGCCGAGCGTCTTGTCCTTCCCGGCGGCGCGCAGCCGCCCGGCGATGTCCGCGACCATCTGCTGCACGCGACCGGCGAGCAGGTCGTGCTGCTGCTCTTCGCGCAGTCCCCGCTCCACCGAACGGGCGACCTGTCCGAAGTCGCTCACGGCCTGGCCGAGCTGGCGCAGGCCCGCACCGTGGAACACCTTCCCCGCGGTCATGCCCACGGCGTACCGGGCGAGGTACGCCGCGTCCTTGCCCTGGAACTGCTTGGCGTAGTCGGTCAGCAGCCGCTTGCCGACGAGCTGCAGGAGCACGTTGTTGTCGCCCTCGAAGGTGACGTAGATGTCGAGGTCCTGCCGCAGGCCGACGAGCCGGTTCTCGAACATGAAGCCCGCCCCGCCGCACGCCTCGCGCGCCTCCTGGAGCGTGTCGAGCGCGTGCCAGGTCGACAGCGGCTTGAGGGCCGCGGCGAGCGTCTCCAGGTCTTCCCGGTCGCCCGGGGTGTCGGTGCGCCCGGAGAACACGCCGTCGAACTTCTGCAGGAACTCGTCGTGCGCGAAGATCTGCGCATACGTGGTCGCGAGCCGCGGGAGCAGGCGGCGCTGGTGCTTGCCGTAGTCGAGCAGCACGACCTCCTGGCCGTCCGCCCCGTCGAACTGGCGGCGCTGGGTGGCGTAGGTGACCGCGATGTACAGGCCGAGCGCCGACGCCCAGGACGCGGCGCCGTCGAGCGACACGCGCCCCTGCACCAGGGTGCCGAGCATCGTGAAGAAGCGGCGGCCGGGGCTGTCGATGGCGCTGGTGTACGTGCCGTCCGCGGCCACGTCGCCGTACCGGTTCAGCAGGTTCGTGCGCGGGATGCGCACCCGGTCGAACGAGAGCCGTCCGTTGTCGATGCCGTTCAGCCCGCCCTTGAGACCGTCGTCCTCGCGGCCGATGCCCGGCAGGTCTTTTCCGTCGTCCCCGCGCAGCGGCACGTAGAAGCAGTGCACGCCGTGGTTCACGCCGTTCGTGATGAGCTGCGCGAACACGGTCGCCGCGATGCCGTGCAGGGCCGCGTTGCCGAGGTACTCCTTGGTCGCGCCGCGGAACGGCGTGTGGATGACGAACTCCTCCGTCTCCGGGTCGTAGGTCGCGGTGGTGCCGACCGCCGCGACGTCGGAGCCGTGGCCGATCTCGGTCATCGCGAACGCGCCGGGGATCGACAGATCCATCACGCCGGGCAGCCACTTCTCGTGGTGCTCCGCCGTGCCGAGCTGCAGGATGGCCGAGCCGAACAGACCCCATTGCACGCCCGACTTGATCTGCAGGCTGGGGTCGGCGGCGACGAGCTCCTCGAACCCGGCGATGTTGCCGCCGTTGTTCTCCTCGCCGCCGAAGCGCTTCGGGAACGCGCGGTGCACGGCCTTGTTCTCCACCAGCAGGTGCAGCTGGCTGAGCACGCGCTCGCGGTGCTCGTCCTTGCCCAGCTCGTCCTGACGCCAGAACGCCGGGTCCTTGATCATCTCGCGGGCCTCACGGCGCACGTCGGCCCAGGTGCCCATCAGGGCGTCGGTGACGGCGGCGACATCGATGCGCGGAGCTTCCGTCTCGCGACGGGGCTCGTCGGGGGCGGTGGAAGGACGGACGGCAGCGTCGACCATGGGGGTTCCTCCTCGGAGAAGTGACGGTGCCTCCATGGTAGGTGTGCCACAAACCGGGGAGAACTCCGCTGTCTCCTTCCTCCAAGAGCCTCGGGGGTCGCGCCCCGTCCGGCTTGTCGGCTCGCGACAGCCGGGCCTCAATTCGCGGCGATGACCGCGAGCACCCCGTCGCCGTAGGCCTCGCGCTTCTTCGCGCCGATGCCGGTGATGCCCTCCAGGTCAGCGGCGGACGCCGGGCGGTGCTCGGCCAGGGCGCGCAGCGTGGCGTCGCCGAACACGATGTACGCCGGCACCCCCTGCTCGCGTGCGGTCTCGGCCCGCCACGCCCGCAGCGCCTCGAACAGCTCCCGGTCGCCCGCATCGAGCGCGTCCGCGGCGCTGGCCTTGCGGGCACGCGGGGTCGAGGTCGCGCGGCCGATCGTGTCC
>NZ_SSDO01000020.1:0-1671 GCF_004794395.1 Microbacterium sp. K41
CCGGCGCACGGGACGCGGTCACCGGCGTGGTGGGACCGGGACCCCAGTCGAGCGGCGGCTCGAACCCCGCGCCCTGCGGCTCCCAGTCCATCGGCTCCGGCGGCGCGGACGGCTCCCACCCGTCGCCCCAGGGCTCATCGGCGTAGGGCAGATCCTCGTACGGGTCACGGGGAGTCTGCGGCATGCCTCCAGCGTAACGACCCCGGCCGACACGGGCAGCGGCCGTCCCCACCACCGCGACCGGGGTTAGGTTGGACCCAGACCCCGAAGGAGCACCCGATGACCGACATCTCCGTGACCCGCAACGACGAGGCCTCCCGCTACGAGATCCGCTCCGACGACGTGCTCGCCGGGTTCGCCGAGTTCCAGCTGAGGCCGGGCGCCATCCGCTTCATCCACACCGAGATCGACCCGGCGTTCCAGGGCCAGGGGCTCGCCGGGAAGCTCGCCGCCGAGGCCCTGGCCGACGCGGCGGGGCGTGGCGACGCGATCGTGCCGCTGTGCCCCTACATCGCGAAGTACCTGCAGACGCACGAGGTGCCCGGCGCCGAGATCCGCTGGCCGCGGCGTCCCGCCGAGGTCCAGGGCGCGGCGGCACCGGACGCCGCAGTGCAGGAGAAGTCGGCGCAGGAGAAGTCGGCGCAGGACAAGTCGGCTCCGCGGGAGTCCGCCGGCGGCTCCGACGACGATCCCACCGGACGGGCGGAATGATCGGGCAGCGCCGCCTCGTCCTCGAGCCCCGCGACGTGCCGCTCGGGGGTGTGCGCGGCATGACCGTGCTGCGCGTGCTCCCGCACCGCAACCTGCCGACCATCGGCGCCTGGTGCTTCCTCGACCGGTTCGGACCAGCCGACACCCGCATGCGCGTCGAACCCCATCCGCACATCGGACTGCAGACGGTGACCTGGCCCCTCGTCGGCGAGATCCGTCACCGCGACTCGCTCGGCAGCGACGCCGACCTGCGCCGCGGGCAGCTGAACCTGATGACGGCCGGCAACGGCATCTCCCACTCCGAGTACTCCGTCGGCGACGACCCGATCCCCCTCGACGCGCTGCAGTTCTGGGTCGTGCTGCCCGAGTCCGCGCGGCACGGCGATGGCGGCTTCGAACGCCACACCGACCTGCCGACCGTCCAGCTGCCCGCGACCGAGGGGCCCGACGCCACGGCGACCGTCGTGCTCGGCGAGTTCGCCGCGACGCGCTCCCCCGCGACCGTGCACACCCCGATCGTGGGCGCCGAGGTCGTGCTGCCCGCCGGGTCGACCGTGCGCCTGCCGCTGCGGTCCGAGTGGGAGCACGCGCTGCTGCTGGTCGAGGGCGAGGCCGCGCTGTCCGAGCACGCCATGCAGCGCAACGCCCTGGTGTACCTCGGCGATTCGCGCACGGAGGTCGAGGTCACCAGCACCGAGGGCGCCCTGCTGTTCCTGCTCGGCGGCGAGCCGTTCGAGTCGGACATCGTGATGTGGTGGAACTTCGCCGGCCGCACGCACGACGAGATCGCGGCCGCCCGCGAGGACTGGGAGGCCGCGGCCCCGCGGTTCGGGACGGTCGAGGGGCACGACGTGCGCATCCCCGCGCCGCCGCTCCCGCCCGTCCGGCTCCTGCCGCGCACCCGCACCGTCTGACCCGCACCCTCTGACCCGCACGGACTGACCCGCACCCTCTGACCCG
>NZ_SSDO01000198.1:0-242 GCF_004794395.1 Microbacterium sp. K41
CCCAACCCAACCCGGTTGATGTACGCGACGACGATGGCGTATGAACGAAACAGGCTCACCCCGGTGTAGGGCACGCCTTGTGCGCGACAGTAGTCCTCGATGACGGGCGCTGCGCGGCGGAGATGAGGGCGGGGCATAGAGGGGAAAAGATGATGCTCGATCTGATAATTCAATCCCCCCATCGCAACATCGAGCAGCCTGCTACCGCGAACGTTCCTACTCATCATCACCTGGCGACGAAG
>NZ_SSDO01000199.1:0-9202 GCF_004794395.1 Microbacterium sp. K41
CGTGCTGGGGGCGGCGAGCGCGGCGGTGCGCGTCCGGCGGGTGCTGCGCTTCGACTACGGCGCGGCGGCGGACCGCCCCCCTCGGCGCACGGAACCCCATGCCGTCGTGGCGCGCGAGGGCCGGTGGTACCTGCTGGCGTGGGACCTGGAGGCGGCGGACTGGCGCACCTACCGGCTCGACCGGATGCGACCGCGGGTGCCGAGCGGGCCGTCGTTCACGCCGCGACCGCTTCCCGCGGAGGATGCCGCGACCCACCTGGCGGCGCGGGCGAAGGGCTCGACCACGGAGGACCGCTGGCCGTGCATCGGCGAGGTCGTGATCGAGCTTCCGGCGCGGGAGGTGGTGCCGTGGGTGGGCGACGGCGAGGTCGAGGAGCGGCCGGATGGGAGATGCCGCGTGACGGTGGGTTCGTGGTCGTGGGTGGGCGTGCTCGCCGCGGTCGCCCGGTTCGACGCGCCCTTCACGGTGGTCGGACCGGAACCCCTGCGCGAGGCGGCGGAGACGCTCGCGGCCCGGTTCGCCACGGCCGCGGACCCGCCCTCCTGATCCAGGAGTACATGGACGATCCGGATACCGTGCGAGTTCATCGCGTGCTCCACACGAAGAGAGACATCGCTTCCGTCCTCACCGCCCGCATCTGACGCCCAACCCTCGCGGGAGAGCCGCCTCACCCGCGCCGGTAGACTGAAGACGCCCCGCCGGCCCCTTCCCTTGGAGTGCGCGTGACCACCCCCTCTGCACCTTCCCCCCAGCACGTCCCCGACTCGGTCGAGAACGCGATCGCGACGCCCGAGAAGGAGCAGCCGTACGGCGCGCTCGGGCTCAAGGACGACGAGTACGCGCGCATCAAGGAGATCCTCGGCCGCCGCCCCACCTCGGGCGAGCTGGCGATGTACTCGGTGATGTGGTCGGAGCACTGCTCCTACAAGTCGAGCAAGAACTACCTGCGCCGCTTCGGCCAGAAGGTCTCCGACGAGATGAAGGAACGCCTCATGGTCGGCATGGGGCAGAACGCGGGCGTCATCGACGTCGGCGAGGGCTGGGCCGTCACCTTCAAGGCGGAGTCGCACAACCACCCGAGCTTCATCGAGCCGTTCCAGGGTGCGGCCACCGGCGTCGGCGGCATCGTGCGCGACATCATCTCGATGGGCGCCCGCCCGGTCGCGGTCATGGACGCGCTGCGCTTCGGCGCGATCGACCACCCCGACACCGCCCGCGTGGTGCACGGCGTCACGAGCGGCATCAGCTTCTACGGCAACTGCCTCGGCCTGCCGAACATCGGCGGCGAGACCGTCTTCGACTCGGTGTACCAGGCGAACCCGCTCGTGAACGCGCTCGCGGTCGGCGTGCTGCGCCACGAAGACCTCAAGCTCGCCAACGCGACCGGCGTGGGCAACAAGGTCGTGCTGTTCGGCGCCCGCACGGGTGGCGACGGCATCGGCGGGGCGAGCATCCTCGCCTCCGACTCGTTCGACTCCACCGGCCCCACCAAGCGCCCCGCGGTGCAGGTGGGCGACCCGTTCGCCGAGAAGGTGCTCATCGAGTGCTGCCTGGAGCTGTACCGCGGCGAGCTGGTCGAGGCGATCCAGGATCTCGGCGCCGCCGGCATCTCCTGCGCGACCAGCGAGCTCGCGGCCAACGGCAACAGCGGCATGCACGTCTCGCTCGACAACGTGCTGCTGCGCGACCCCACGCTCACGGCCGAGGAGATCCTCATGTCGGAGTCGCAGGAGCGCATGATGGCGATCGTCGCGCCCGAGAAGCTCGACGCGTTCATGAAGGTCGTCGACAAGTGGGAGGTCGAGACCTCCGTGCTGGGCGAGGTCACCGGCGACGGGCGTCTCATCATCGACTGGCAGGGCGAGCGCATCGTCGACGTCGACCCGTCCACGGTCGCCGTCGACGGCCCCGTGTACGACCGCCCGGTCGCGTACCCCACCTGGATCGACGCCCTGCAGGCCGACGCCGCCGAGAACCTGCCGCGCGCCAACGACCCGGAGACGCTGCGCGAGCAGTTCCTGTCGCTCGTCGCGAGCCCGAACCTCGCCGACACCCGCTGGATCACCAACCAGTACGACTACTACGTGCTCGGCAACACCGCCCTGAGCTTCCCCGACGACGCGGGCATGATCCGGGTCGACGAGGAGTCGGGCCTCGGGTTCTCCATCGCGACCGACGCCAACGGCCGCTACTGCCAGCTCGACCCGTACGCGGGGGCGCAGCTCGCGCTCGCGGAGGCCTACCGCAACGTGGCCGTGACGGGCGCCACGCCCACCGCGATCACCGACTGCCTCAACTTCGGCTCCCCCGAGAACCCCGAGGTCATGTGGCAGTTCGGGCAGACGGTCGACGGCCTGGCCGACGGCTGCTACGAGCTGGGCACCCCGGTCACCGGCGGCAACGTCTCGTTCTACAACCAGACCGGCGACGTGCCGATCCACCCGACCCCGCTCGTCGGCGTGCTCGGCATCATCGACGACGTGTCCCGCCGCATCCCGTCGGGGTGGCAGGACGAGGGGCAGAACATCTACCTGCTCGGCACCACGCAGACCGAGCTGTCGGGCTCCGCGTGGGCCGAGGTCGTGCACCAGCACCTCGGCGGTCGCCCGCCGAAGGTCGACCTCGCGGGTGAGAAGCGCCTCGCGGGCCTGCTCGCTGCGGCCCGCGACGAGTGGCTGATCTCGTCCGCGCACGACCTGTCCGAGGGCGGCCTGGCGCAGGCGCTCGCGGAGGGCGTGATGCGCTTCGGCGTCGGCGCCCGTGTGTGGCTCACCGAGATCATGGACCGCGACGGGGTGGACGCCGCCACCGCGCTGTTCTCCGAGTCGACCGGTCGCGTGATCGTGACCGTGCCCCGCGAGGACGACGTGAAGTTCCGCGGGCTGTGCGAGGGCCGCGGCTACCCGGTGATGCGCATCGGCGTGACCGACAGCGAGCCGCAGCTCGAGGTGCAGGACGTGTTCACCGTGTCGGCTGCCGAGCTGCGCGAGCGCTCGCAGGCCACGCTGCCGTCGTACTTCGGCCCGACCGTGACGGAGCCGGTGGACGCATGAGCGACAACCTCAGCGAGGACTACGGCGACCTCGGCGAGAAGCGCAACCGGCGCATCCGCATCGTGGCGTGGACGGTCATCGTGGCGCTGATCCTCGGTGGCGGCGGCGCGACCGTGCTCACGATCCTCCTCGGCTGAGCCGGGCGGCTCCGCGGTTCCTGGGCGCCCTTCGTCTCGCTTCGCTCGCTCACGAACCACGCCGGCGACAAGGCGACGGGCGTCAGCGGAAGAGGAAGCGCGTCAGGGCGACGACCGAGCCCGGATCGTGGGCTTCGCGGCCGAGCGCCTCGACGATGATCGCCCCGAGGATCGCGCGACCCAGTTGCTCGACCGGGGCGTCGGCGGCGAGCTGCCCATCCCGGATGCCGCCGCGCAGCCGCTCGACGAGGTACTTCTCCACGCCGAGGCTCTCGCCCAGGTGCGCGCCGACCGAGGCGTCTTCGGTGGCGGCGGCGACGAGGGAGCGCAGCAGCACCCCGCCCTGCGGCTCCTCCAGGATCGCGAGGACGCTGCGCAGCCACGTCTCGACGTCGGCGGAGAGGTCTCCCGTGTCGGGCACGACGAAGTCCACCGGGACCAGGAGCCCTTCGGCCAGGCACTCGCCGATGAGAGCCCCCCGCGATGGCCACCAGCGGTAGATGGTCTGCTTGCCGACCCCGGCCTCTTTCGCGATGCCCTCGATCGTGAGCCGGTCGTAGCCCTGGTTGTGGAAGAGCCGAGCCGTGGCGGCGAGGATCGCCTCGCGGGCCGCGGTGCTGCGCACAGGGCCGCTGCGATGCACGTTCACCATGCGTTCAGGATAGCCACAGAACCCTAGACGAGACGTGCCGTATGATCTTTTCGTCTGAAGGAGATCACGTGGCCTCACTGCTGTTCCGTCTGGGTTCTTTCGCTGCGCGCAGGGCGTGGACGGTGATCGTCTCGTGGGTCGTGATCCTCGGCATCGGCGTCGGCGCCTTCCTCACCCTCGGCGGCACGCTGAGCAACAGCTTCGACATCCCCGGCACCGCGTCGGGCGCGGTCACCGACCAGCTCGCGAAGAAGCTGCCCGACACCGCGGGCGGCACCGGCACGGTCGTGTACCGCACCGACGACGGCGAGCCCTTCACCGACGAGCAGAAGCAGGCGATCTCCGACCTCGCCGCGAGCGCGGAAGACCTCGACGGCGTCGCCTCGGTGGTCGACCCGTTCGACGCCCAGCAGCAGCAGGCCGACCAGGCGCAGCAGCTCACCGACGGGCAGGCGCAGCTCGACAGCGGACGCGCCCAGCTCGACGCCGGACAGGCGCAGCTCGACGCAGGTCGCACCCAGCTCCAGGGCGGACTCGATCAGCTCACCGCGGCGCGGGCGCAGGCCGAAGCCGCCGGAGCGCCCGCGGAGCAGACCGCCGCCCTCGACGCGCAGCTCGCCGCCCTCAACGCGCAGCTCGCACAGCTGGAGGCGCAGCAGGCGACGATCGACGCGAACCGCACCGAGCTCGACGCGAACGCGGAACAGGTCGAACTCGGCTCCCGCCTGCTCGACCTGACGGACGGCATCGGCGTCGTCTCGGAAGACGGCTCCACCGCGATCGTCAACGTGTCGTTCACCGACCCGCGCCTGGAGCTGTCCGAAGAGGTCAAGCAGTCCACCATCGCGCACTTCCAGGACGAGAAGATCGACGGGGTCACGGTCGACTTCGGCACCGACATCGCGCAGGGCGTGCCCGAGATCTTCGGCGTGGGCGAGGCCATCGGGCTCGCGTTCGCCGCGGTCGTGCTCATCGTGATGCTCGGCTCGCTGATCGGCGCCGCGCTGCCCATCGTCACGGCGGTCGTGGGCGTCGGCGTCGGCGTCACCGCCTCGCTCGCCTTCTCCGGCGTGGTCGACATGGCCTCGGTCACCCCCGTGCTCGGTGTGATGCTGGGTCTCGCGGTCGGCATCGACTACTCGCTCTTCATCGTCAACAGGCACCGCAAGCAGCTGCTCGCCGGGTCGCCCGTGCGCGAGTCGATCGGGCTCGCCACCGGCACCTCGGGCACGGCGGTCGTGTTCGCCGGTACGACCGTGATCGTCGCGCTGCTCGCGCTCAACGTCACCGGAGTGCCGTTCCTCGGGCTCATGGGCACGGTCGGCGCGGTGTGCGTCGCGGTCGCGGTGCTCGTGGCCATCACGCTCGCCCCCGCGATCCTCGGCCTCGTCGGCACGCGACTGCTGAGCCGCAAGGCGCGCGCGACGATCGGGCAGGAGCACGCGGCGGGCAAGCCCGTGCGCCGCATGTCGACCCTGCGCGCCGTGGTCACCGCGGTCGTCAGCATCGTCGCGCTGCTCATCATCGCGATCCCGTCGATGTCGATGCGCCTGGGGCTGCCGGACGGGTCGAGCGAGCCGTCCGACTCCACCAGCTACCGCGCGTTCCAGGCGGTCGAGGAGCAGTTCGGCGAGGGCGCGAACGGTCCCCTCCTGGTGACCGCGACGCTGGACGACGCCGTGAGCGACGACGACCTGCTCGCCACCCAGGTGACGGTGGCGGAGAAGATCGCGGAGCAGGACGACGTGGCCGCCGTGGCACCCATCGCCACCTCCGACGACAACACGCTCCTCGCCTTCCAGGTGCTGCCGGAGGAGGGGCCGAACAGCGCCTCGACCGAGAAGCTCGTGCAGGACCTGCGTGCGCTGCCCGCGATCGACGGCGACATCACGCTCGGCGTCGCCGGTCAGGCCGCCATCAACATCGACATCTCCGAGGCCCTGGCGGCGGTGCTGCCGCTATACCTCGTGGTGGTGGTCGGGCTGTCGCTGCTCATCATGATCGTGGTGTTCCGCTCGCTGCTCGTGCCGCTGATCGCGACCGGCGGCTTCGTGCTGTCGCTGTTCGCGACGTACGGCCTGATCGTCGCGGTGTTCCAGTGGGGCTGGGGCGCCGACCTGATCGGCCTGCACAGCACCGGGCCGATCCTGAGCTTCCTGCCGGTGATCCTCGTCGGCATCCTGTTCGGGCTCGCGATGGACTACCAGCTGTTCCTCGCCTCGGGCATGCGCGAGGCGTACGTGCACGGCGCCTCCGCACGAGATGCCGTCGCCCAGGGCTTCCGCGCCGGCCGCTCGGTCGTGATCGCCGCGGCGCTCATCATGGTGTCGGTGTTCGGCGGGTTCATCTTCTCCGAGTCGACCATCATCCGCTCGATCGGGTTCGGGCTCGCGTTCGGCGTGCTGCTCGACGCCTTCGTGGTGCGGATGCTGCTGATGCCCGCGCTCATGCATCTGCTCGGCCGTTCGGCGTGGTGGCTGCCGCGGTGGCTCGACCGTCTCATCCCGAACGTCGACATGGAGGGCGCGGCGCTGGAGCGCGACCACCCTGCCGTGCACACCGACTCCATCCCCGCGGTGCAGCCCCCGCGCACCCGGGCGGAGCGCCGCGCGCACGAGTGAGCCACGCGGCAGGCGCGCGCCGGTGTCGGAAGGCGCGCCTAGAGTGGGCGGATGAGTGAGGATCCGCGCGTGCTGCTGGAACGACTGCGCGCCGAGGCGGAAGGGCGGGTGCGCGCGACCGCGGCCACGCTCGACGAGCTCATGCACGACCGCGAGGGCTCGAACGACGACGACGAGCACGACCCCGAGGGTGTGACGCTGTCGTCGGAGTGGTCACGGCTCACCGGGCTGGCCGAGGCTGCGGCGGTGGAGCTGCAGCAGGTGGACGACGCGCTGGCCCGTCTCGATGCGGGCACCTACGGCGTCTGCGCGAACTGCGGGAAACCCATCCCCGCCGGGCGGCTGGAGGTGCGACCGTTCGCCGAGTACTGCGTCGCCTGCGCGGAGAAGCTCGGCCGCTGACACCACGACACGGCACGGCGTAGCACGGCGTAGCATCGCGGCATGCCCATCGCACTCGAGAACGTGGGGATCGCCGTCCGCGACCTGGAAGCCACCATCTCCTTCTTCACCGACATCGGACTCACGGTGCTCGGCCGGGACGAGGTGAGCGGCGAGTGGGCCTCCACCGCCGTCGGCCTCGACGGAAACCACGCCAGGATCGCCGTGCTGCAGACGCCGGACGGCCGCGGGCAGATCGAGCTGTTCGAGTACATCCACCCCGCAGCGATCGAGACCGAGCCGACCCTCCCGAACGAGATCGGCATGCACCGCATCGCCTTCTCGGTCGACGACATCGACGAGTCCCTCGCGATCGCCACCCGCCACGGCTACGAACCGCTGCGGGGAGTCGCGAACTACCAGGACGTCTACAAGCTCACCTACCTCCGCGGCCCGAGCGGCATCATCGTGATGTTCGCGCAAGACCTCACGAAGAGCTGAGATCGGCCGCGTGGTCACCGGTGCGGCGTTCGATCTCTGGCGCCCGAGGAGTCGCGCGGAGGAACGCCTCCCACCTCCGCGACACCGGAGCATCAGAGCGCGCGCGTGATCTGCTCCAGCACCGCGATGGGCTCGCGCAGCTGGGCGACCGGGACCGGGGGCTCGCCGGTGAGCAGCATCCGCACGAACGCGTCGACTCCGGGCCGCACGTAGTCGGGGCCGACCTCGATGTCGCGCTCGACCGTGCCGCCCGTACCGACCGCCGTCACGTGGAACGGCACGGCCGCGTCGCCCTCGGGCCGGGTGAAGTCCAGCACCACCGGCACGCCGCCGACGCGGTAGCGCGCGACGACACGGCCGTCGGCCCGCTCGACCTCGACGCCCTCCGCCGCCCCGGGCAGCAGGTGCTGGGCGACGTCGGCGTGGTGGATGCCGTAGAAGAAGAGGCCGCCGTGCGGGCTGTCGGCGTCGGCCGGGCCCGAGACGGTAAGCGACTGGAGCGCGCCGACCCCGGCCACGGCGTCGGCGATCGCCGCGGTGTCGTCGAGCCAGCGGAGCGTCGAGAAGGAGGTGACGGTCGTGCCGCCACGTTCGGCCGCGGCGAGGATCGCGTCGGCGTCGTCGAGCGTCGTGGCCAGCGGCTTGTCGACCCAGACGGGAGTGCCGGCCTCGAGGAACGGCACGGCGAGCGCGCGGTGGAGCGCCCCGTCGCGGCTGGTCACGATGAGCGCGTCGACCGCGCCGTTGAGCTCCGACACCTCGGGGGCGATGCGGGTGATGGCTCCGAGCTCGGCGAGCTCCCTGGTGCGCTCCACCTCGCCCGCGACGAGGGCCGAGACCCGCACCGGGAGGTCGGCTGCCTCCTCCCCGTTGAGGTGGCGGACGATCTCGGTGGCATGACTGTTCTCGATGCCGACGATCGCGACGTTCTTCGTCTCCATGCTGTCCTCCTCCACGGCGACCGGCGGAGGACGACGATGCCGCACCCCCGCCCGGCCGGCTCTGCGCCCACCCTAGCCGCGGTCTGCCTCGCGGCGCGGGTCCACCACCGCGGACGCTGCCGATCCGAGCCGACGGACGGCCGCCGGCGCCCGGCCCCTGCGCAGTAGGCTGAACCCATCATGGACGAGTTCATCCAGGGCTTCTGGACCTTCGCGGGGCACTACTGGTGGCTCGTCTTCCCGCTCATGGGCATGGCCGGAGGCGTGGCGAAGGCGTGGGAGCGCAGCTCGAAGCGCCGTCACGAACGCCGCCTGGAGACGCTGCGCATGAAGGCGCAGCTGAAGACCGCCGAGATCGAGGCCCGCGCCCTGGGCCGCGAGGCGAAGCGCCACGGCCCGTCGGTGGTCGACACCACGGCCCCCGTGTCGACCGACGACCTGCTGACGCGGCTGTTCGCCGAGCACGACGAGATCACGGCCCGCTGGCTCGACTACGAGCTCGACGTGGCGAAGCTGATCGCCTTCCCCGCGATGAGCGACGGACGGCAGCCGCTCACCGCCGCGTTCCTGCGCGCCAAGAAGACCGCCGACGCGCTGCGCCCCGCCTCGGCCGATGCGCCGCTGTCGGAGCACCAGATCGCGGAGTACCTGCAGGCCGTGGGCGACTACGCGGTGGCGTTCGAGATCGCCGAGAAGGATGCCCGCCGGCTGCGCGACTCCACCTTCACGGAGGCGGAGCGCAAGCGCCTCGACCGCGCGCAGCAGCTGCTGAAGGTCGCGGTCGACGAGTCGGCGACGCAGGCCGAGCGCAACGTGGCCTACAAGCGCGTGCGCGAAGAGCTCGACGGACTGATCCTGCTGTCGGACGAGGCCGTGACGGTGCTGGAGAAGCAGGTCGCCCGCGAGCTCCCCGCC
>NZ_SSDO01000200.1:0-1751 GCF_004794395.1 Microbacterium sp. K41
GTCGCTCCCGGTCGGTGGGGTGGTGGTCGCCCGCGCCCGCGAGCGCAGCGCGGACGTGGGGGCGTCGTCGGAGGGGGCAGCAGTCGGAGCGGGGCCGTTGCCGCCGATGCCCGTCGCCTCGCCGGCGGGATCGGATGCGGTCACCCGCTTACGGTACCGAATCCGGCCGGGAATCGGCCGCGCCGGGGCGGCGACGCGCCAACCGGCGGACCGGGTAGGATCGTCAGCACAACCACGGGAGTCCGGCGAGCCGGGCTGAGAGGGAGCGAATCGCGCTTCGACCGTCGAACCTGATCTGGGTCATGCCAGCGCAGGGAGGAGTTCCTATGAGTACGTCCACGTCCACGTCCGCATCCGCGAAGACCTCGACGGCGACCGCGCCGCGCAGCTACCTGCGCTGGCGCATCGTCGACATCGTCGTCGCCAGTGTCCTCGGTGTCGCCGCCGGCCTGATCTTCCTCGCCTGGAACGTCGGCTACCTCGGCCCCAAGGCCCTCCTCGAACCGCTGCTCCCCGGGCTGCAGGGCCTGCTCGACGGCCCCTGGCTGTTCGCGGGCGTGCTCGGCGGACTCATCATCCGCAAGGCCGGAGCCGCGATCTACGTCGAACTGCTCGCCGCCGTCGTCTCGGCGCTCATCGGCAACCAGTGGGGCGGCTTCCTCACCCTCGAGGCCGGGCTCGTGCAGGGGCTCGGCGCCGAGCTCGTCTTCCTGCTGTTCTTCTACCGTCGCTGGTCGCTGCCCGTCGCGATCCTCGCCGGTGCGGGCGCCGCGCTCGCGGGCGGCATCAACAACCTCGTGCTCTGGTACGCCGGATCCGGCCCGGCGTTCACGACGATCTACCTGCTCAGCACCGTCGTCTCCGGCGCGGTGATCGCGGGGGCGCTGTCGTGGGTTCTGGCCAGGGGCATCGCGGCGACCGGCGCGCTCGACCGGTTCGGCTCCGGCCGCGAGGCGCGCGTCCGCGTCTGATGGGGGCCGAGCAGGCCACCCCCGCCGCCGTCGAGGCTCGAGGGTGGGGGTGGCGTCACGCGAGTCGCCTCGCCTGGGCCCTGCGCGACGTGTCGTTCCGCATCGAGCCGGGCGAGCGCGTGCTCGTGCTCGGCGCATCCGGCGCGGGCAAGTCGACGCTGCTCCACGGGCTCGCCGGTGTGCTGGGCGGCGAGGAGGAGGGCGAGAGCGCGGGCCGGCTGCTCGTCGACGGCGCCGCGGCGACCGCCACCCGGGGTCGCGCGGGACTGGTGCTGCAAGACCCCGACTCGCAGGTGATCCTGGCACGCGTGGGCGACGACGTCGCCTTCGGCTGCGAGAACCTGGGCATCCCGCGTGCCGAGATCTGGCCGCGCGTCACCGCCGCCCTGGAGGCCATGGGGCTCGACGTGCCGCTCGACCACCCCACCAAGGCGCTGTCGGGCGGGCAGAAGCAGCGCCTCGCGCTCGCGGGACTCCTCGCCATGCGCCCCGGACTGCTGCTGCTCGACGAGCCCACCGCGAACCTCGACCCGCATGGGGTGGCGGAGGTGCGCGACGCGGTGTCGCGCCTGCTCGACACCCACCCCGCCACGCTCGTGGTCGTGGAGCACCGGCTCGACGTGTGGCTGCCCCTCATGACCCGCGTGATCGTGATCGGCGAGGGCGGCGTGGTCGCCGACGGCCCTCCGCACGAGGTGCTCGGGGCGCAGGGGCAGCGGCTCGCCGACGACGGGGTGTGGGTGCCCGGGCATCCGCCCGCGTTCCCGCCGCCGCCGCGCA
>NZ_SSDO01000201.1:0-970 GCF_004794395.1 Microbacterium sp. K41
AGCTGACGATCCGCCGCGACATCGCCGACCTCGCGGAGCGGGGGCTCCTCACGCGCGTGCACGGCGGCGCCACGCTCCGCAGCACCCTCGACCCGGCCGCGGTTCGGCCGCTGTCCGCTCCGCGACGGTTCGGCATGGTGGTGCCGTCGCTGAGCTACTACTGGCCGCAGGTGGTGGAGGGCGCCCGCGTGGCGGGGATCGAGACCGACACGCAGATCGTGCTCCGGGGGGCGAGCTATGCGGCCGCCGACCAGCGCCGACAGATCTCCGCCCTGGTCGCGTCGGGGACGGTCCACGGGCTGATCGTGGCTCCCGAGACCGCGGGCGCGGACGGTCATGCCCTCCTCGCCTGGCTGGATGCGCTGCCCCTGCCCGTCGTGCTCGTCGAGCGTCGCGCGCCCGACGTGCTCGCGCTGACGCGTCTCGAGAGCGTCGTCACCGATCATGCGTTCGGGGGAGCGCTCGCCGCGAGTCATCTCGCCGGCCTCGGCCATCGGCGGGTCGGCATCCTCACCTCGCCCCAGTCGCCGACCTCCACCGCCCTGCGCCGCGGGTGGGGCCGTGCGGTCGAGGAGCTCGGTCTTGAGCCGGGGGTCGACCGCGAGGTCGCCCTCGACCGCATGGGTCGATCGGCGGTGGGGTCCTTCGTCGCCGCGCTCCTCGACGAGATCCGGGCGACGGCGACGACCGCGCTGCTCGTGCACTCCGACCCGCAGGCGCTCCTGCTGCAGCAGCACCTGGTCGATGCGGGGTGGCGGGTGCCGGGCGACCTGTCGCTCCTCGCCTACGACGATGAGATCGCGATGAACGGGGCCCCGCCCCTCACCGCGCTGCGCCCGCCGAAGCCGCAGGTGGGCCGCCGCGCCGTGGAGCTGCTCCGCGAACGCCTGCGCGACGGCATCGATCGCCCGGCGGAGCGGGTGGCGCTGGCCCCGGCTCTGCACGTGCGTGCCAGCACGGGGTCGCCGCC
>NZ_SSDO01000202.1:0-1001 GCF_004794395.1 Microbacterium sp. K41
GACCCCGCCAATCGCCGTCGCCCGGCACCGGGGCGTCGACCGTGGCGCGCACCCACGGGTCGAACAGCCCCGGCTGGACGGTGGCCTGGTTGGCGCCGACACCGCGCAGCTCCGGCGGACGGTCGGCCGTGAGCAGCAGCAACGGCACCCCCGCGTGGAACGCCTCCATCGTGGCGGGCAGGAGATTCGCGACCGCCGTCCCGCTCGTGCACACGACCGCGGCGGGCACGCCCGTCTCGCGTGCGATGCCCAGGGCGGTGAAACCGGCGACGCGTTCATCGATGCGCACGTGCAGCCGCAACACCCCGTCGTCGGACAGTCGCGCGGCAGCGAGTGCGAGGGCCTGCGAGCGCGACCCCGGCGACAGCACCACGTCGCGCACGCCGTTCGCCACGAGCTCGGCGAACAGGGACGCCGCGGCGTCCGTCGCGGGCGACGACGTCACGGGCGCGGATCCGCGGTGGGCGGCTCGTCGGTCTCCTCGTCCAGGCGGGCGAGCTCCTCCTCCAGGCGGCGGATCCGGGCGTCCTGCTCCGCCTTGCTGATGCTGCGCAGGAACGCCGGATCGTCATCCGGGGCGAGCGTGCGCTGCACACCCTGATCGTTCGCGCGACGACGGCCGATCACGAACCAGAGGATGCCGCCGATGACCGGGATCAGGACGACGATGGCGATCCAGGCGGCCTTGGGCACACCCCGGTGCCGCGTCGGCGGCTGCACGGCGCAGTCGACGATGCTGAACACCCAGAACACGGCGGCGAGGAAGCCGCCGATGATGAGTAGTCTCGCCACCCTTCCAGTGTAGGCGTGTCCGCGCGGGCGGGGCCCCGGAGAGGCAAAGGCCCCGTTGCTAGACTGCGCGGGTCATGCCGCCTCTCGCGACCACCCGGAGCCCGCGAGCGCGCGCCGAGCGGATCCTGCTCGCCAGGGTCGTCACCGCCGTCGGCCTCGCGCTCCTCCTCGTCGTCGGCGCCTGGTCCACCGCGCACGGCCCCGGCGAC
>NZ_SSDO01000203.1:0-5300 GCF_004794395.1 Microbacterium sp. K41
ACCGGGCCGGGGGCGACCGCGTTCACGCGCACGCCCGCGGTGGCGAGCTCGATCGCGGCGGTGCGGGTGAGGGCGTCGACCGCGGCCTTGGTGGCCTCGTAGTGCCCGAGGCCCGGGGTGGGCTGTCGGGCGCCGATGGACGAGATGTTGACGATGCTGCCGCGTCCGGCCGCCGCGAGCAGTGCGCCGAACACGCGGAGCATGAGGAACGTGCCACGCACGTTGACGCGCAGGGCCGCATCGACCGCGTCGACCGGGACCTCCTGCAGCGTGCCGCCGCCCGCGACGACCCCGGCGTTGTTCACGAGCACGTCGAGCCCGCCGGCGGCCGTGACGCGGTCGGCTGCGGCCAGGACGGAGGCCTCGTCGGCGATGTCGAGGGGGAGGGCGGTGGCGCCGATCTCGGCCGCGACCGCGGCGGCGGCGTCGGCGTTCACGTCGCCGAGGAACACCTCGTCGCCCGCGGAGCGGAAGGCGGTGGCGATGCCGCGGCCGAGGCCGGACGCCCCTCCGGTGACCAGGATGCGGCGCGGGGATGCGGTCATGTTCGTCCTCACTGACGGTGCTCTGACGGGATGAGTCCGTTATATTCTACAACCATAGAAAAACACAACCCCGGTTGCTGAGCGGCGAGCGCAGCGACGAGACGAAGCACGCGAAGGAGCGTCATGCCCGATTCGACCCACCCCCGCCGTCCGCTGCAGACGGGCGGTGCCCCGGTGCCGCCCCTCGCCCTCGGCTCCTGGAACACGTGGGACCGCATGGCGCCGGAGGAGGCGGTCGCGCTGATCCGCCGCGCGGTCGAGCTCGACGCCGGGTTCTTCGACGTCGCGTACTACAACATGGGGCCGCACGCCGAGAACTCGACGACCGACATCCTGTTCGGGCAGGCGCTGCGGGCGAGCGGTGTCGACCGCGACGACATCGTGCTGTGCGGCAAGCTGTGGCTGTGGGACTGGCCGAACCAGGGGTTCCGCGCGCAGCTCGTCGAGTCGCTCGAGCGGGCGGGGCTCGACCGGTTCGACACGCTCGTGGTGGGCGACTACCTCGATGCGCCCGACCTCCCGCGGCTCGTCGCCGACGTGAACGCCCTGATCGACGAGGGTCTCGTCGGCTCGTGGGGCATCAACAACTGGCGCATCGCCGACACCCGCGCCGCGCTCGCCGAGGCTCGGATGCGCGGGCTGGCCGGCCCCGCGTTCGCGCAGCTGAAGTACGGCATCGCGCGGCGGTCGATGGCCGAGGGCGACGCGTACGGGCCGCTGTTCGCCGACGGCACCCTCACCCTGCAGGCGTCCGACGTGTTCGAGGGCGGCATCCTCGCCACGGGCCGGACGCCGCAGCGCAAGATCGGCGCCGACGTGGGCGGCATCCGCGAGCGGATCGCGGCCCTGTACCCCGAGGTCGCGCGGGTGGCGGGGGAGTTCGGGGTGACGCCGGCCGCGCTCGGCATCGCCTTCTGCCTCGCGAATCCCGCCACCGCGAACGTGCTGTTCGGCGCCTCACGGCTCGAGCAGCTCGAGCAGAACCATGCTGCGCTCGCGCTCGTCCGCGATCACGGCCCCGAGGTGCGGGCGGCCCTCTCCGACGTCGCCGTGGACCGCGACGTGCGCGCGGACGGGGTGTGGTGACGGGAGTGGCGAGACGGGATGCTGCGCGCAGAGACAAGCCGGGTGCGCCCGGTGGCATGAGCTGCGCCCGTTGCCGCGGGAAACATGCTTGCGCTCTTTTTCCACACATGTAGACTAACCAGCACGACACATCGAGGTGGCGTCGATCCGGTCTCCCGGTCAGCGGCTCTTCGAACCTTCTTCACCACCCCTGCACCCGAGAGAAGGAACCATGAAACGAATGCCCCTCGCGCTCGCCGCAGCCGTGGCCGCGACCCTCGCGCTCACCAGCTGCAGCGGCGGCGGAACGCCATCGCCCTCCGAGGGCGGCGGCGCCGAAGGCCCCGACGCGCTCAACATCGGCAACTTCCTCGACATCACGTCGTGGGATCCGTCCCTGGCCGACATCGGGTTCGACGGCCCGTACCTCTCCGCGGTCTACGACGCCCTGATCGCCCTCGACGCCGACGGCGACCCGATCCCGTCGCTCGCCACCGAGTGGACCGTGGCCGACGACGACCTGAGCATCGACCTCGACCTCCGCACCGACGCCGTGTTCAGCGACGGCACCCCGGTCGACGTCGACGCCGTGCTCGCGAGCCTCGAGTACCTCAAGGCCGGCGCCCGCTCGGGTGAGGCCTACGTCAACGTCGACAGCTTCGAGAAGGTCGACGACGACACCGTCCGCATCAACCTCACGCAGCGCGACGACACGATCCTCTACTTCATGGGCCTCGGGCGCAGCTACATCGCGTCGCCCGCGTCGATCGAGGCCGGAACGCTCGGCAGCGAGCCGGTCGGCTCCGGTCCCTACGTGCTCGACAGCGCCACCAGCGTCCCCGGCGCGGAGTACCACTTCACCAAGACCGAGGACCACTGGGACGCGAAGACCTACCCCTTCGCCGAGCTCGCGATCTACCCGATCACCGACGCGACCGCCCGGCACAACGCCATGCTCAGCGGCCAGATCAACGTGCAGTACGGCGACGTCGCCAACCTGGAGCAGGCCGAGCAGCAGGGCTGGAACACCGCGCAGCGCGTGTCCGGCTGGGCGGGCCTGGTCATCACCGACCACACGGGGGCCAAGAGCGAGCCCCTCGGCAAGCTCGAGGTGCGCCAGGCGCTGAACTACGCGTTCGACGGTGCCGCGATCCTCGCCGCGGTCGGCAGCGGCGCCGGTGTCGCCACCAACCAGGTCTTCCCCGACGGAGGGCCGATCAACGACCCGTCCCTCAACGACGCCTACGCGGTCAACATGGACAAGGCGAAGGAGCTGCTCGCCGACGCCGGGTACCCAGACGGCTTCGCGATCTCGATGCCCATGTCGCCCATCTTCGAGATGTGGAAGCCCTCGGCGGAGCAGGCGCTCACCGAGCTCGGCATCACCGTCACGTGGGACAACATGCAGATGCCGGACTACCAGCTCAACGCGCCGAACTACCCGATGTTCATCTCGTTCCTCGCGATGGACGGCAACGACGTCGCCACGGTGGCCCGCCAGGTCACGAGCGTCCAGTGGTTCAACCCGGAGCCCGACTACGCCGAGAACGACGTCATCGCGCCGCTCGTCGAGAAGGTGCAGACCGAACGCGGCGACGCCCAGACCGCGGCCGTCAAGGAGCTCAACGAGGCCCTCGTCGACCAGGCGTGGTGGTCGGTCTGGTACCAGGCGAACAACATCTACTACACGGCGCCCGGCATCCAGCTGCAGCCCGTCGTGGGCATGATGTTCCCGACCCTGCGCTACATCACCCAGGGCTGATGCCCGCCGGGGCGGCCACCCGACACCGGCCGCCCCGGCACCCTTCCCCCTCCGACCCTCCTCACCCCGAGAGGCCCCCATGCTCCTGTTCACGGCGAAGCGGGTGCTGTCCGGCATCCTGCTGCTCGTCGCGGTCTCGATCGGCACCTTCTTCCTGGCGCACCTCGCGATCAGCGACCCGACCGCCTCGCTGCTGGGCACCACCGCGAGCCCCGCGCAACAGCAGGCCCTGGCCGAGAAGATCGGCCTCGACCGCCCCCTGATCGTGCAGTTCTGGGACTGGTTCTCGCACGCCGTGCTCCTCGACTTCGGCGAGTCGTGGCGCAACTTCCAGCCCGTCGGCGCCCAGCTCGCGATCAAGGTCCCCGTGACGCTCTCGGTGGTCACCTTCGCGACGCTCATCACGGCCGTGATCGGCATCGCGTTCGGCATGATCACCGGGCTGCGCCCCGGCACCTGGTTCGACCGGATCATCAAGGGCATCTCGGTCGTGCTGTTCGCGCTCCCCGGATTCTGGGTGAGCCTGGTGCTGGTCATGTGGCTCGCCGTGCAGCTGAAGTGGTTCCCCGCGGTCGGCTACGTGCCGCCGACGCAGTCCGTCGAGGGATGGCTGCGCTCGATCACCCTGCCGGCGATCTCCCTCGCGCTCGGCGGCATCGTCGCCGTGTCGGAGCAGCTGCGCAACGCCGTGATCGCGCAGAGCAGGCAGGACTGGGTGCGCACGCTCCGCAGCCGCGGGCTCTCCGCCGCGCGGGTCAACCTGCACATCCTCCGCAACGCCTCGCCCGCCGCGCTCACCGTGATCGCCCTCATGTTCGTGGGACTGCTGTCCGGCGCGATCGTGGTGGAGCAGATCTTCAGCCTCCCCGGCCTCGGCCAGCTCACGAACCAGTCCTCGCAGAACGGCGACATCCCGATGCTCCTGGGCATCACGGTCATCTCCATCGTGTTCGTCGTCGTGATCAACCTCCTGCTCGACCTCGTGCTCGGCTGGATCAACCCGAAGGTGCGCGTCGCATGACCACGACCGACATCCGCGTCGCATTCGACCGCGCCGCCCAGAAGCGGCGCTCGAGCCTGTTCCGGCGCTTCCTCCGCCACCCCGGCGGCTACCTCCCGCTCGCGATCTTCCTGCTCATCGTGCTGGTCGGCGTCTTCGCGCCGCTGCTGGCGCCCATGGACCCGAACCTCGTCGACCTCGCCGCCGCCAAGGCGCCGCCCTCGCCCGAGCACCTCCTCGGCGGAGACTCCACCGGCCGCGACATCCTCAGCCGCCTCATCTACGGCACCCGGACGACCCTCTGGGGCGCGCTCATCACGATCGTCACGGCCCTCGTGATCGGTGTGCCCACCGGCGTCGCTGCGGGCTACTTCGGCGGCGTGTTCGACCGGGTCGCCACCTGGATCAGCGACGCGCTGCAGTCGATCCCCGGCATGATCATCCTGCTCGTGGTCGCCGCCGGCAGCCGCAACAACTTCGAGCTGCTGATGGCCACGGTCGGCGTGTTCATGGTGCCCGGGTACTTCCGCATCGCCCGGTCGCAGACGCTCGCGGTGCGCGGCGAGCCGTACATCGATGCCGCCCGCGTCTCCGGGCTCTCCGACGGGCGCATCATCTTCCGCCACGTGATCACCGCCGTGTACCCGCCCGTGATCATCCAGACCGCGCTCACCGCCGGCATCGCGATGGGCATGCAGGCGGGACTGCAGTTCCTCGGCATCGGCGACTCGAACGTCCCCAGCTGGGGCGCCATGATGCTCGAGGGCTTCCGCCTGATGCTCACGTACCCGCTGATGCTGCTGTGGCCCTCCGCCGCCCTCGGCCTCACGATCGCGGTGCTCGCGATCATGGGCTCGACCCTCGCCGAGCTCGTGCAGGTGCGCACGCCCCGGGCCCGCCGCCGGAAGGACGCCGCGGTGGTCGCCGC
>NZ_SSDO01000204.1:0-1203 GCF_004794395.1 Microbacterium sp. K41
CCGCGCTGGAGGCGTGGCGCGCGCAGCACGCGGCCTGGAAGGAGCAGGACCAGGCGTGGCGGCGCCAGCAGCAGGATGCGGAGCGTGCCGCCAGGGATCAGCTGCGACAGGAGCGCCAGGCCGAGGCCGCGGTGTTCGCCGCGGAGGCCGCCGAGCGACGACGCGTCCGCCGGGCGTCGAACCCGCGTGCCGGTTTCGCCGCGGTGATGGCCGCGCTCGGACTCGCGATCGTTGTCGGTGCGGGCGTGGGGCTCGCGGTGGGCGAGGGCCTGGGCGGAGCGCTCGGGCTGCTGTCGGCCGCGCTCGTGCTCGCGGTGTCGATGATCGTCGCCGGGGCACTCCGGCGCCGCAGCGGCTTCCTCGCGTTCGCGACCATCGCGACGCTCGTCGGCGGCCTCGTCGCCGGCGGCGTCGCGGCGGTGCCCGGCACCACGCTGGGGTACGCGTCGATCTCGAACAACCAGCCGGCGCAGGTGCGTCAGCCGTTCGGCGACCTGTACGTGCAGCTGCACGCGCACGACGACGGACCGCGGCCCATGCTGATCGACAAGGGCTCCGGTCGCACCGAGATCTTCGTGGACGAGGGAGTGCGCCTGGCGCTGCGCGGCACGGTCGGCGACGACGTCGAGGTGAGCTGGATCCGCGTCGACCCCGAGGCCGGCCGCATTACCGACAGCGGCACCTGGCCCCTCACGCGCGACGACGGCACCTGGACCGTGTCGGAGGACATCACGTCCGGCTCCGGTTCGCCGACCACCGTGCAACCCGTCACCATCCACCAGACCAGCGGCGTCATCGCCATCACGGTCCAGGAATCACCGGAGGACGACCGATGAGCACCGACACGATCACCACCCCGCGCACCCGCTGGGCCGCCATCATCTGGGGCGTGGTGCTGGCCGCGATCGCCGGAGCCGCCCTGTGGGTGCTCGCCGACGACGACCGCCGCGCCGCCCTCGCCGACGGAGTGGGCACCCTCACGCCCGCCACCATCCTCACCGTCGTGCTGCTGAGCGCCGGTGCGCTGCTGCTGGTGGGTGGAGCCGCCGGGCTCGTGCGGAGGGGCCAACGCCGGCGGACGGAGGGCGTCGCGGCGTTCGCCCCCGATGCGGCCGAGGCTCCGGTCGCGCACACCGCCGAGTAGCCTGGACGGCATGGCGCACCAGGGACGACGACCCGCGAAGGGTTCCGGCAAGGGCACGC
>NZ_SSDO01000205.1:0-5495 GCF_004794395.1 Microbacterium sp. K41
CCGTCGCCGGCGCCTGAGCCGGCCGCATCATCGTCCGAGGGGCGCCGCACGGTCATCCGTGCGGCGCCCCTCGTCGTTCCTCACGGGTCGCGCCGTCACGGCCACTCGACGGCAGCGCGTCGTCAGGGGTAGCGCGGTGTGGAGCCCGACGCCCGCTCGATGAGGCGCTGCACCATGTCCTCGGCCGTCGTGTTCTCCCCCGGGCGGTTCGGCTTGCCGCTGCCGTGGTAGTCGCTCGACCCCGTGACGATGAGGTCGTGCCGTGCCGCGAGCTCGCGCAGCATCGTCTTGCCCTGCGCGGTGTTCTCGCGGTGGTCCACCTCGAAGCCGCCGAGCCCCGCGTCGATCAGCCGTTCGATGTACGCCACGGGCATCATGCGATCGCGGCCGGTCGTGACGGGATGGGCGATGACGGCCACCCCGCCCGCGGCGGTGATGAGGCGCACGGCGGTGAGCGGATCGGGGGCGTAGTGGGGTTCGTAGTAGCCCTCGCGCGGGTGCAGGATGCCGTCGAACGCTTCGGTGCGATCCCGCACGATGCCGCGCGCGACGAGGGCGTCGGCGATATGCGGTCGGCCGACCGTGGCGTCGAGCGTGGTCTGGGCGACGACGTCGTCCCACTGCAGGTCGTAGTCGCGACCGATGTTGCGCACGATGCGCTCGGCCCGTCCGATCCGGTCGTCGCGGATGCGGTTTGTCTCGGCGCGCAGCGCGGCGTCGTCCGGGTCGAAGAGGTAGCCCAGCACGTGCACGCTGCGCCACTCGTGCTTGGCGGAGAGCTCCATTCCGGGCAGGAACGTCATGCCGAGGGCGACCGCCGCGTCGCCCGCCTCGGTCCAGCCGGTGGTGCGGTCGTGATCGGTCAGTGCGGCCGTGCGGACACCGTGCGCGTACACCTGCCGCATCACCTCGGCGGGCGACTCCGTGCCGTCGGAGTGGTTGGAGTGCAGGTGCAGGTCGGCGGGACCGGCGAACCTGTGTGACGCGGCGGGCATCCTCCGAGCGTAGCGAGCGCCGGGACCCGCGGATCCGCAGCCGCGCTGATCGGCGTCGCGGCAGGGCTTTCACAGGCGTCGCTTCTAGGCTGGAGGGGATGTTTCGTCTCCTGGGGATCCTGTTCACCGTGCTGTTCGCGATCGCGACGGCCATCGTGGTGTGGCCGCAGTTCTTCCGCCTCGAGCAGACCTACCCGTTCGCGCAGCTGGTCGCCGCCCGCGGCCTGGTGCTCGGCGCGCTCCTCGTCGTCGCGGTGCTGGCGCTCCTGCTGCTGCTGGCCCGGCCGCTCCGAGGGTTCGCGGCGTCGATCCTGATCGTGGCGCTGCTGGGTGCCGGGGCCACCGGGGTGATCGGCGCGACGCGCGGCTTCACCGGTGCCACCCTCCCCGCCGCGACCGACAGCAGCCTGCGGGTGCTGACCTGGAACACGGCGGGCGAGGCCGTTCCCGCGGAGGAGATCGCACGACGGATCCTGGAGCAGGGTGCCGACGTCGTCGCTCTGCCGGAGACCACCGAGGCGGTCGGCGAGCGCATCGCGTTGATGCTGCGGGAGCAGGGGCACCCGATGTGGGTGCACCACGTGCAGTTCCGGCCCGACGTGCCGAACGGCCCGCAGTCGTGGCAGACGACCGTGCTGGTCGCTCCCGAGCTGGGCGAGTACTCCGTGATCGAGTCCGCCAGGGACGGCACCAGCAACACCGGGTCCGTGCCGAGCGTCGTGCTGATGCCGGTGGACGGCGACGGGCCGACGATCGTGGCCGTGCATGCGGTCGCTCCGCGCATGGAGGAGATGCAGCAGTGGCAGAGCGACCTGCAGTGGATCGCCGACCAGTGCCCGGCGGGCGACTTCATCCTCGCGGGTGACTTCAACGCCACGGTCGACCACATGGCGTCGCTCGGCGTGGAGGGGGGCGACATGGGCTATTGCCGCGACGTCGCCTCTCGCACGGGCAACGGTCTGTCCGGCACGTGGCCCAGCTCCCTGCCCGCGCTGGCCGGGGCCCCCATCGACCACGTGATGGCCTCTCCGAACTGGCGCCCGACGGGGTCCGTCGTCCTGGACGACGCCGGTGGCAGCGATCACCGCGCGCTCGTGGTGCAGCTGGAACCGGCCGGCTGATCCTGCGCGTGCGCCCGGGGTGAGAGACTGGAGCGATGAGCACCGGAGAACGCGACACGATCGCTGACGAGACCGTCGAAGCCCCCGTCGAGAACAGCTCGACCAATCGCAAGCAGCCCTTCCCGCAGGGCTTCCTCGACACCATCTCGACCGGATGGGCCGAGCGTCCGGAGAAGGTTCCGGCTCCGCGCGCGCAGGCACCGTTCGCGGCGAAGCGCCGCGCCGCCGTCTCGGCCGCCTTCCCCGGGCAGCGCCTCGTGATCCCGGCGGGCTCTCTCAAGCAGCGCAGCAACGACACCGACTACGTGTTCCGCGCCCACTCGGCGTTCGCGCACCTCACGGGGTGGGCGTCGGACGCCGAACCCGACTCCGTCCTGGTGTTCGAGCCGACCGACGGCGGCCACGACGTCACCCTCTACTTCCGCGAGCGCGCGGACCGCACCACCACCGAGTTCTACGGCGACGCGACGATCGGCGAGTTCTGGATCGGCCCGCGCCCCTCGCTGGCCGGCGTCGCCGCCGACCTGCAGATCGCCACGGCACACCTGCACGAGTTCCGCCCGAGCGAGGGCGAGCTCGTCCTCGACGAGGACGAGACCCTCACCCGCGTCGTCTCCGAGCTGCGCCTCATCAAGGACGAGTTCGAGATCGCCGAGATGCGGCGTGCGGTGGAGATCACCGCGAACGGCTTCGACGACATCATCCGCGAGCTTCCCGCCGCGATCGCGCACGCCCGCGGCGAACGGGTGGTCGAGGGCGTGTTCCACCGCCGCGCGCGCGAGGACGGCAACGGCGAGGGCTACGACACGATCGCCGCGTCCGGCCCGCACGCCTGCTACCTGCACTGGACGCGCAACGACGGTGTGGTCGCTCCCGGAGACCTGATCCTGGTGGATGCGGGGGTGGAGGCGGACAGCCTGTACACGGCGGACATCACGCGCACCCTGCCGGTCTCGGGCACCTTCACCGACGTGCAGCGGCGCGTGTACGAGACAGTCCGAGAGGCGGCCGACGCCGCGTTCGCGGCAGCCCGGGTGGGCGTGCGGTTCCGCGACGTGCACGCCGCTGCGATGGCCGTGATCGCCGAGCGCACCGCCGAGTGGGGTCTGCTGCCGGTCACGGCGGAGGAGGCGCTGGACGCCGACGCCGGCGGTCAGCACCGCCGCTACATGGTGCACGGCACCTCGCACCACCTGGGTATCGACGTGCACGACTGCGCTCAGGCCCGCCGCGAGATGTACTACGACGGCATCCTCGCCCCCGGCATGGTCTTCACGATCGAGCCCGGTCTGTACTTCCAGATCGACGACCTCACGGTGCCCGCCGAGCTGCGCGGCATCGGGGTCCGGATCGAGGACGACATCCTGATGACGGAGGACGGCCCCGTGAACCTGTCGGCCGACATCCCGCGCACGGCCGACGAGGTCGAGGCGTGGATGGCCCGGCTCCGCGGCTGACCCGGCGATGCACGACGGTGAGCTGACGGTCGACGACACCCTCGCCGACCGTCTGCTCGCCCGGGATGCACCCGACCTGCACGGTCGACCGCTGCGCAGGGTCCCCGCGGCGGGCACGGTCAACACCATCGTGCGGCTCGGCGACGACCTCGTGGCGCGCTTCCCGCTGTTGCCCACCACCGAGCAGCAGCTGCGGAGGGAGGCGGCCGCCCTGCACGAGTTCGCCGAGGCCACGCCGTTCGCCGCCCCGGTCCCCGTACGCGTCGTGCCGCCGTCGACCGACTACCCGTCGGCGTGGTCGGTGCAGACGTGGGTGCCCGGACGACCCGCCGACCCGCTGGCCCACGCCGACGCCGCGGACCTCGCGCGTGACCTCGGGGCGCTGATCCGTGCGCTGCGCGCGGTCGACGTCGCAGGGCGCGGGTTCGACGGTCGGGGCCGCGGCGGAGTGCTGGCCGACCACGACGAATGGGTCGCGGAGTGCCTCGCGCGCAGCGGGTCGCTCTTCGATGTCGCCGCGGCCACCGCCCTGTGGTCGGAGCTGCGGTCGCTGCCGTCCGCCGAGGACGTGGTCATGAGCCACCGCGACCTCACCCCGTTCAACCTGCTGATCGCCGAGGACGGCGGCACCCGCCTGGTCGGTGTGCTCGACGGGGGCGACTTCGGTCCGGCCGACCCCGCCCTCGACCTGGTGTGCGCGTGGCACCTGTTCGACGCGCCGGTGCGCGAGGTGCTGCGGGACGCGGTCGACGTGGGCACGACGACCTGGTTGCGCGGCGCGGCATGGGCCTTCCAGCAGGCCGCGGGCCTCGGCTGGTACTACGAGCGCTCGAATCCGGCGATGAGCGCGCTCGGCCGCACCACGATGCGCCGGCTGCTCGCCGACGCGGACCTGCGCCGCCTGATCTAGCCGGCGCCTCCGGTTCCGCGGAGTGAGGGGTGGTGGGCCGCCGTTCTCCCCAGATCGGCGGCCCGTCCCCCTGAATGGAAGCGGGCCGGGCCGGGAACTCCTCCCCCGAGGCTCCCGAGCCCACCCGACCGGCGCAGAACCCCCCGCACCGGCGCCCGAACTCCGCCCCCCGGAGGAGTTCGTGTGGCGTCTCCACCTGATGAGACGGGCTCACACGCGATTCATTACGCGAATCGGAGAAAAAGTTCTGGGGAATCTCGTCAGCGGCGTCGGGCGACGATGAAGTCGCGGATCACCGGGGCGAGCGCGGCCCCGACATCGGCCGCGGGGCGCTTGTGTCCCGCGATCTCGAAGGAGTGACCGCCGCCCTCGATCCAGTGGACCCGGGCGTCCTGGCAGGCGGCGAGCGCCTCCTCGAACTGCGACAGCGGCTGGATGAACGGGTCGTTCGTCCCCTCGATGAACAGCTGCGGCACGGCGATCGCCGGAAGGTGCTCGGTGCGCGGACGATCCGGGCGCCCCGGCGGGTGCAGGGGGTAGCCGAGGTACACGAGCCCGTCGACGGCGAGCCCCTCGGCGACCGCGAGCGACGCCATGCGCCCGCCGTACGACTTGCCCGCGGCCCAGATGCGTCGACCGGGGTGGGCGGCCCGGGTGGCCTCGACGATCGCGCGCCAGGTGGCGACGGCGTGGGCAGCCGGACCCGGCATCTTCCGCCCCTGCTCGCTGTAGGGGAAGGAGAACCGTGCCGTCGCGAGACCGAGACCGTCGAGTGCCCCGGCGAGGCCGACGAGGAACGGGTGGTCCTTGCCCGCGCCGGCGCCGTGGGCGATCAGGACGATGTCGTCACTCTCGGCGTCCGTCCGATCGACCGACACCGTGACCGTGCCGTTGGGCAGCGCGACGTCGAGGGTGCTCATCGCTCGTCGTGCCGCGTCAGCGGATCGTGCCAGCGGCGCCGGGATCGGCCGGCCGCGGCGGCACCCCGGGCTCGGGGGCGGGAGCGGGCTCC
>NZ_SSDO01000206.1:0-5260 GCF_004794395.1 Microbacterium sp. K41
CGCCATCCTCGCGGCCGCTCGACTCGGCGCCCGCCACGGCTTCGTGCTGCGGGCGGGCATGGTGCTCCTCGCCGGGGCCGCGACCGCCGCTGTTCCCCTGCCCGACCGCGGTGTGGTCGAGGCGACGGTCACCGGTCTGGGCGGCGTCACGATCCGCACGGACGACGGTTCCGCGTCGTCCGGCCCGAAGGGAGCATCATGACCGAGTCCCGCGGCATCCTCGTGGAGGGCAAGGCCACCCCGCGCGGACGCTTCCCGCACGCCAAGCTCAGCGGCGACCTCGTGTTCGTGTCGGGCACCTCCAGCCGCCGCCCCGACAACACGATCGCGGGCGCCGAGGTCGACGAGTTCGGGGCGACCCGGCTCGACGTCGCGGTGCAGACCCGCGCCGTGATCGAGAACATCCGCGCGGTGCTGGCCGCCGCGGGCTGCGACCTCGACGACCTCGTGCAGGCCACGACGTTCCTGGTCGACATGAACGACTTCGCCCCCTACAACGCCGTCTGGGCCGAGTACTTCGACGAGCAGGGCCCGGCCCGCACCACGGTCGCCGTGCACGCCCTGCCGCATCCGCACCTGCGCCTCGAGATCCAGGCGATCGCGAGGCGCCCCGACCGCACCACCCCTGCCACTCTCGAGGAGGAGAAATGAGCACCATCCCACCCGTCATCGACTTCGCCGCCTGGATCACGGAGAACGAGCACCTCCTGAAGCCGCCGGTCAACAACAAGGCCGCGTGGACGCCGATGGGCGACTTCATCGTGCAGGTCGTCGGCGGCCCCAACCAGCGCACCGACTTCCACTTCGATCCGTACGAGGAGTGGTTCTACCAGTACCGCGGCAACATGCACGTGAACATCCAGACGGAGGACGGCCCGCAGCGCATCGACATCCGCGAGGGCGAGATGTGGCTGCTGCCCGGCAACGTGTTCCACTCCCCGCAGCGCCCCGAGGAGGGGTCGATCGGCATCGTGATCGAGCGCATCCGCGAGGAGGGCACGCTGGAGAAGTTCGCGTGGTTCTGCCCGAACTGCAACACCAAGGTGCACGAGGTCGAGCTGCAGGTGCGCGACATCGTGGAGGACCTGCCGCCGGTGTTCCGCGAGTTCTACGACAGCGAGGAGGGGCGCACCTGCCCCGAGTGCGGCACCGTCCATCCCGGCAAGGGCTGACGCGGCGTTGGGCACGATCGACGTCCACACGCACTTCGTGCCGAGCGCCTGGCCCGACCTGTCCACGCAGGTCGGGCCGGGGCTCTGGCCGACCCTGCGCGTGGACTCCGAGCGCGAGGCGATGATCATGCTCGGCGAGTCCGAGTTCCGTCGCATCGGCGACGACTGCTGGGATGCCGAGGTGCGCCTGGCCGACATGGACGCCGACGGGGTGGAGATGCAGGTGGTCTCCCCCACTCCGCTGTTCTTCTCCTATGACAAGTCGGGAGACGAGGCGGTGAAGGTCGCGCGCCTCTTCAACGACCTGGCGCTGGAGATCTGCGCCCCCGCACCCGATCGGCTCATCCCGTTCGCGCAGGTGCCGCTGCAGGATCCGGATGCCGCGTGCGTCGAGGCCGACCGCGCGATCGCCTCCGGTCACGCCGGCGTCGAGATCGGCAACCACGTCGGTGACCGCGACCTCGACGACGCCGGCATCGTCACGTTCCTCCAGCACTGCGCCGAGCGCGGGATCCCCGTGTTCGTGCATCCGTGGGACATGGCCGGCTCGCCGCGACTCGATCGCTGGATGGCCCGCTGGCTCACGGGCATGCCCGCCGAGACGCACCTGTCGATCATCGCGCTGATCCTCGGCGGAGTGTTCGACCGCGTGCCGCCGTCGCTGCGGCTCGCGTTCGCGCACGGTGGCGGCTCGTTCGCGTTCTGGCTCGGCCGCTTCGAGAACGCGTGGCGGCAGCGGCCCGACGTGATCGGCGTGAGCGCACAGCCGCCCTCCGCCTACCTCGACCGGTTCAGTGTCGACAGCGTCGTGTTCGACCCGGCCGCACTGCGCCTGCTCGTCGACATGCTCGGCGCCTCGCAGGTGATGGTCGGCAGCGACTATCCGTATCCCCTGGGCGAGCGACCGGTCGGCGACGTCGTCCACCGCTCCGCCTTCCTCGACGACGCCGAGAAGACCGCCATCCTCCGCGACAACGCCCTGCGCTTCCTCGGCCGCTGACCGCACGACCCGAACGGACCCGCCCCATGAGCACCACGACCCCGCCCAGCGCCACGACCCGCCCCGCCCTCGACCGCGCCACCTGCGAGGCGCTCGACGCCTCCGATCCGCTCGGGTCGTTCCGCGACCGCTTCGTGCTGCCGGAGGGCGTGATCTATCTCGACGGCAACTCCCTCGGCGCGCTCCCCCGGCACACCCCGGCGCACGTGCAGCGCGTGATCACCGAGGAGTGGGGCACCGGGCTCATCCGCTGCTGGAACGACGCGGGCTGGTTCGCGAAGCCGCGTACGGTCGGCGACCGGATCGCCCCGCTGATCGGCGCCGCGGAGGGCGAGGTCGTGCTCGGCGACTCCACGTCGGCGAGCCTCTTCCAGGCCGTGGTCGCGGCGGTGCGCATGCGGCCGGGGCGGCGCGTGATCGTCGCCGAGCGCGGCAACTTCCCCACCGATCTGTACATGCTGGAGGCCGTGCAGGAGCTGCTCGGCGGCGGCGAACCCCTGGAACGGCGGCTGATCGCCGACGACGGCCCCACGCTCGACGACGTGCTCGACGACCACGTGGCGGTGGTCGTGCTCACCCAGGTCGACTACCGCACCGGTCGGCTGCACGATCTGGCCGAGGTCACGCGCCGCGTGCAGGCCGCCGGGGCGCTGGTGGTGTGGGACCTGTGCCACAGCGCCGGGGCGCTGCCGATCGACCTGAACGCCGCCGGGGCCGACTTCGCGGTGGGCTGCACCTACAAGTACCTCAACGGCGGCCCGGGGTCACCCTCGTTCCTGTGGGCCGCGTCCCGCCATCACGCCGCCGCCCGGCCCGCGCTCACCGGCTGGCACGGCCACGCTCGTCCGTTCGACTTCACGGTGGACTACGCCCCGGCGCCCGGCATCGAGCGGTTCCGCGTCGGCACACCGCAGCTGCTGTCGGTCGCGGGACTGGAGGCGAGCCTCGACATCTGGGACGACGTCGACCTGGAGCTGCTGCGCGAGAAGAGCCTGCGGCTGACCGAGCTGTTCCTGTCGCTCGTGGACGCGCGGCTCGCAGAGCGCTGGGGCATCGTGTCGGTCACACCGCGCGAGTCGTCCCGCCGCGGCAGCCAGGTGTCGCTGCGCCACGACGACGGCTATGCGGTGATGCAGGCCCTCATCGAGCGCGGGGTGATCGGCGACTTCCGGGCGCCCGACCTCATCCGCTTCGGGTTCACCCCGCTCTACACCTCCTACGCCGACGTGTGGGATGCGGTCGACGTGCTGCGCCGCGTCAGGAGTTGTCCGCGCCCTCCGCGGCCGCGTCGTCGAGCAGGGCGATCACGCCGTCGCGCACCTGGGTCAGGTGGGCCTCCAGCACGCCCAGCGCCTTCTTCGCGTCGCCGGCCGCGACCACGTCGACGAGCTCGGTGTGCGAGTGGTCGTGCGAGCCCGCGGGTCCCAGCCGCCACCCCAGCACGTATCGCCCGAGCTTGAGCCGCAGCTGCTCGATCATCTCCCACAGCAGCGGGCGGGCCTGCGCGTCGTACAGGGTGGCGTAGAACTCGGTGCGCGCCTCGACGAACTCGCCGCCCTCGGAGATGTCGTCGGCGGTCTTCGCGAGCTCCCGCAGGCGCTCGACCCGTTCGGGCGTGATCTCCGCCATCGCCAGGCGCAGCGCCTCCTTCTCGAGCAGCATGCGCAGGTGGTAGACCTCCCCGGCCTCCTCCGTGGACAGCGCCCGCACCATCGCGCCGCGGCGGGCGTGGAACACCACGAGCCCGTCGGCCTCGAGCTGGATGAGGGCGGAGCGGATCGGGAGGCGGGAGATGCCGATCGATTCGGCGAGGGTCTCCTGGCGCAGTTTCATTCCGGGCGGGAGCGTGCCATCGAGTATCGCGTCGCGGATGATGTCGTACGCCATCGCGCCGACCGACCGATACCCGGCCCCGTGTCGCTGGGCGAGCTTCTGCAGCGCATCGGCGCGATCCTTCGCAGACGCGGCCGCGTCCCCTGACTTCACCATGGGTCAGAGGCTATCGGATCGAAGCCCTCAAACTCTGCATTCTGGATCCAAGATCACCGAACGCGTCGTGGCCGAAGAACGACGAACGCCCCCCGTCCCGGAGGACGGAGGGCGTTCGACAGACGTGCCTTACTTGGCGGCGACGACCTGCAGCGTGATGACCGCGGTGACGTCCTCGTGCAGACGCACGGTCGCCTCGTGCTCACCGGTCGCCTTGATGGGCGACGTGATGTGCACCTTGCGCTTGTCGATCGCACCGAGACCGGCGGCCTCGACCGCGTCGGCCACGTCGGCGGTCTTGACCGAGCCGAAGAGACGACCCTCCTTGCCGGCCTTGACCGCGAGGCGCACCTTGGCGGCCTCCAGCGAGTTCTTCAGGGCCACGGCCTCGTCGCGGTCGTGGATCGCACGCGCCTGGCGTGCGGCCTGGATCGACGCGACCTGCTTCTCGCCACCGCGCGTCCACGCGGTCGCGAAACCCTGCGGGATGAGGTAGTTGCGGGCGTACCCGTTCTTGACCTCGACCACGTCACCGGCGCTACCCAGCCCGGCGACCTCGTTCGTGAGAATCAGCTTTGCCATCTCAGTACCCCTTACCGGCCGGCGCCAGCGTAGGGCAGGAGCGCCATCTCGCGGGCGTTCTTGATCGCCGTGGCGATCAGACGCTGCTCCTGCACCGACACACCGGTGATGCGACGGGCGCGGATCTTGCCGCGCTCCGAGACGAACTTGCGGAGGGTGGCGACATCCTTGTAATCGATGACACCGACCCGGATGGACTTCGCGGGGGCGGCGTTCTTCGCGCCCTTCCGCGGCTTGCGGCGGTCGCCGCTCGACTTTCCAGCCATTGCTCTTCCTTAGTGATGATGATCGGACGCTGCGCCCTCGCGCGCATCCGGAGAATTGATCAGAACGGGGTGTCGTCGCCGAAGCTGCCCGGAGTGCTCCAGGCGTCGGCGCTGGTCGACGAGCCGGGCGTGGACCACGGCTCCTCCGACACCTGCTGCTGCTGCGGACGGGACTGCCCGCCACCGCCACCGCTCGAGGCCGCACGGGTGACCTGCGCGGTCGCGTACCGCAGCGAGGGGCCGATCTCGTC
>NZ_SSDO01000207.1:0-25416 GCF_004794395.1 Microbacterium sp. K41
TGGATCGGGCGGACACCCCGGACCCGGCGGTGGCGGACCGGCGCTGAGGACGCACCGGCCCGCCGCCCACGGCCTCAGGCGGTCCCGGCCACCTCGGCCAGGAACCCGGTGACGTGCTCCTGCAGCCGGACGATCCGCAGGTCGCGCGCGAGCTCCCGGTCGTAGCCCTGGTACGCGAGGGGCGGCAGCATCCGCACCGAGCGGTTGCACTCGAACCCGGCGCAGGCCAGCACGCCGACCGAGTCGCCCTTGCGTCCGGCCGGACCGGCCTTGCGGGCGACGAACAGCTGCACGTCGTTGCGGAGGGTCACGTCTTCGCACCACGAGCACTGGGCGCGGGCGAGCACCCGCTGTTCGGCGCGCTGCAGCAGCACGCCCACCGGGGCATCGTCGACCCAGGTCACGACGTAGGCGCGACGGGGCTGCTTGGGGTCGGTCCAGCCGAGGAAATCGAGCCGATCGAAGTCGATGTCGGCGAAACCGGCGGGCAGGGTGAGGTCGGAGACCTCCTTGCGGGAGGCGTTGAGGAAGGAGGCGCGGATGTCGCGCTCGTCGAGGGGACGCATGGGTGTGTGCTTTCGGACGGTCGCCGTGCGGCGAGTCGGTTCAGGTGGAGGACCCCGGACAGGAGCCGGGTACGGTGCAGCACCGGGGACGGGGGTTCCGCCTCCGGCCGGTCCTCAGCCTCTGCCCGCGGCGCTGAACGCGCCTGCGGCTCCGCTCCGCGCCCCGAGGGCGCTCATCGACGACAGCACCCGGCGAGCCTACACCCGATTGTTTCGCCCGATGTCGCCCGCCCTCGCGTCCCGCCGCCCGCGCCGCCTACTGTGGCCGGAACGCCGAACCGAAGGAGACCACCGTGTCCACGTCGCCCCACCGCCTGTCACCCCTCGAGGTGAGCGAGCGTGCGACGTGCATGTGCCGCGCGGGTGGCCGCTGCTCCTCGATCGCACCGGGACACGCGCTGCACCTGATCCAGGCACGCCTGGCCGCCGCCACGCCCGCCGACTGGGCGGACGCGCTGGTCGAGTCCGCCGATCCGGTGACCGGCGACCTGGTCGTGCGCACCCTCGACGGCACCGCGCACGCGCTGTGGAACGGCTCCGGCGCCGCGCTCGAAGCGGCCGTCGGCACCCCCGTCGCCCTCCACCTCCCCTACGGCGTGCTGGCCGTGGGAGACGCGCGCTTCAACGTCGCCACCGTCTGACGGCGACCGTCCTGCCGCGTCAGGCGCTCGCCATCATCATGTCGCGCACGGCCATGCACGCGTTCATGCACGCCTGGCACGCCTGCGCGCAGAGGCGGCAGACGTCGCTGTGATCGGCGTGCTGCATGCACTCGTCCATGCACATCTGGCACATGGCGATGCACGCGTCGAGCATCGCCATCATCGTCGCGGGGGTCATGCCCTGCATCCGCAGCATCGACCGCATCATCGTGTGGCACATGTCGGCGCAGTTCATGCACGCGGGCGCGCAGTCCATCAGCTGCGTCGAGCACACGGTGCACGCCTGCTCGCACGCGGCGCACGCGTCCATGCAGGCCTGCAGCACCGCCATGTCCATCATCGCCATGTCGGGCATCGACTCCATGCTCTTCGACATCGCGCCCATCATCGTCGCGTCCATCGGGCTCCGCTCCCTTCGTCGAGGACAGCGGGCAGGACCACCCGCCTGGCGCCAGGCTAGCCGCTGCGGGGGCTCGCGTCGATGGGGGCGGAACGCTGACACGGCAGGGAGCGATTGTCAATCCCGTGGACCCTCGTCGCGGCCGATGCGAGGCTCGGAGAGCAATCGATCCGCCGAGGAGAGGAGCCCCACATGAGTGGCGCAGACGACATCAAGAACTCCGCCGAGAAGCTGGGCGGGAAGGTCAAGGAGGGCGTGGGCAAGCTCACCGACAACGAGAAGCTCGAGGCCGAGGGCCAGGCGGATCAGGTGAAGGCCGACGCCAAGCAGGCCGGCGAGAACGTGAAGGACGCCGCAGGCAAGGCCGGCGACAGCGTCCGGGACGCGTTCGACCGCTGATCCCGCCCCGCTGATCCCATGAAGAGGGGGAGGCCCGCCGGACCGGCGAGCCTCCCCCTCCGCACACGGGTCAGACCTTGCGGCTGCCGCTGATCGCTCGGATCAGCCAGGCGATCACGGCGATAGCCAGGAGCACCAGACCGACCCACAGCAGGAACTGGAGCGACTGCACCAGTCCTCCGGTGATCGCGAGGATCACGGCGATGACGATGACGATGATCAGGAGGATGTTCATCGGTCTTTCCCTTCTCTGGGGGCGCGGGCGCCCGACTGCGGTGCCCTCACGCTAGACCGCACGGACACCCTCGTTCGAGGGGGTTGACTTCCACCCTCCGAGTGCGCGAAGGAGCAGAGCAATGCCAGGAGCACGCAACAACTCCCTGAAGGACCCGGAGCTGTACGAAGAGCTCCGCGACGACGGAGCCTCGAAGGAGAAGGCTGCACGCATCTCCAACGCCGCCGCCAGGGACGGCCGCAGCACGGTCGGCCGCCGGGGCGGGAAGCACGGCGACTACGAGGACTGGACGGTCGCCGAACTGCGCAAGCGGGCCAAGGAGATCGGACTGACCGGCTACAGCGGGAAGCGCAAGGCGGAGCTCATCTCCGCTCTGCGCGACCACTGAGGCGGGATGGCGCGCTTCGGGATCGAGGAGGAGTTCCTCCTGCTCGATGAGAACTCGCTGCTGCCGGTCGGCCTGTCCGGCGACGTCCTGGAGCGCATCGGCGACCGCTCGCTGACCGGGCGGGTGACCACGGAGTACCTGGCGTCGCAGCTCGAGTGCCTCACCGAGCCGGTGTCGACCGCGGAGGCGGCGCGGCGCCAGTTGCGTGGCCTGCGCAGCCTGCTGGGCGAGCACGCACGCGCCCTCCACGCGGTGGCCGCCCCGACCGGGAGCCCGTTCACCACCGCGCGCTCGCCCCGGCTCTCCCCGTCACCGCACTACGACGACGTGGCCCGGCGGCTCGCGCACCTGACCCGCGAGCACGAGGTGAACGGCCTGCACGTGCACGTCGAGGTGCTCGACGAGGAGGAACGGGTGCGCGCGCTCAACCGCCTGCGCGGCTGGCTCCCGCTGCTGCTCGCGCTGAGCGCCAACAGCCCGTTCGCCCACGGCCTCGACGCGGGCTTCGCGAGCTGGCGGAGCATGCTCATCCGGCGACTGCCCTCATCGTGGTGCCCGCCGCGGTTCCACGACCTCGACGACTACCGCGCCCGGGTCGGGCAACTGCTCGCCCTGGGCACGATCGGCGAGGCCAGCTCGTTGTCGTGGGCGGTGCGGCTGTCCGAGCGATACCCCACCGTCGAGGCACGGATCGCCGACGCGCAGCTCACCGCCGACGATGCCGTGCTGTCGGCGCTGCTGTGCCGGGCGATCGCGCTGAGCACCGAGCAGCGGCTGGCCGAGGAACGCATCGACGCCCTGGACGCGTCGGTGTGGACGGCGGCGCGGGCCGGGATGGGCGCACGCATCGTCGACCCGCTGTCGGGCGAGGTCGCCGACGCGTGGGCGGTCGCGGAGGGCCTGCTCGCCGATATCCGCCCGGTGCTGCAGCAGCTCGGTGACGAGGCCACGGTCGACGAGGCCCTGGGACGCCTGCGCGCGGAGGGAACCGGCGCCGAGCGGCAGCGGACCGCCTACCGCGACGGCGGTCGCGAGGGGCTCACGGAACTGCTCCGCGCGGGGACGGAGACCGCGTCGGCCTGATCCGCCCCGGCGTCCGCGGCCGGGAGTAGGGTCGGCTCGTGGCCTCCTTCGCCCCCCTCCAGCGGCTCGTCATCGCGATCGCGGTGCTCGCGTCCTTCGTGACCTTCCTCGACGGCACGGTGGTGAACGTCGCGCTGCCCGCCATCAGCCGTGAGCTCGGCGGCGGCATCACCACGCAGCAGTGGGTGGTCGACGCCTACCTCATCACTTTGAGCGCGCTGATCCTGCTGGCGGGGTCGCTGTCCGACGCGTATGGCCGGGTGGTGGTCATGCGCATCGGCCTGATCGCGTTCGGCATCGCGTCGATCGCGGTCGCCGCGGCGGTCGACCCGCTCATGCTGATCGTCGCCCGCGCGGCCCAGGGCGCGGCGGGCGCCCTGCTCGTGCCGAGTTCCCTGGCACTGATCACGGCCACGATGCGCGGCGACGTGCAGGCGAGGGCCATCGGCGTCTGGACGGCCTTCACGACCGCGGCGCAGCTCGTCGGGCCGCTGCTGGGCGGGCTGTTCGTCGACTTCCTGTCGTGGCGGTTCGTGTTCCTCATCAACGTGCTGCCCATCGGCGTGACGCTGCTGCTGCTGGCTCGACTCCAGCTGCCCGAGCGGCCCCGCGGCGTCGGGGTGGACTGGTGGAGCGGTGCGCTGTGCGCCGTGGGACTCGGCGCGGTCGTGTTCGCCCTGATCGAGCAGCCGAACCTCGGATGGGGCTCGCCCGCGATCTGGGTCCCCGCGGTCGCGGGCGCCGCCCTGTTCGCGGCGTTCCTGCTGCGCCAGCGCCGCTCGGCCGCCCCGCTCATGCCGCTGTGGCTGTTCCGCGTGCGCGACTTCGGCTGGGGCAACCTCGCGACGCTGTTCGTGTACGCCGCGCTCTCGCTCAACGGCTTCGTGGTCGGGGTGTACCTGCAGCAGGGCGCCGGGCTCAGTGCCACCGCCGCGGGTCTCGCGAGCCTGCCGATGACGAGCCTCATGATCCTGGTGAGCTCGCGCGCGGGAGGGTGGGCGGGGCGCTGGGGTCCGCGCATCTTCATGACGATCGGTCCGCTGATCATGGCGGCCGGTGCGCTGATGCTGCTGACCGTGTCCGCCGAGTTCGACTACTGGTGGCAGGTGCTTCCCGCCATGGTCGTGATGGGGCTGGGCCTCTCGCTCACGGTCGCTCCGCTGACGGCCGCGATCCTCGGCGCGATCGACGAGAACCACTCGGGCATCGCCTCGGCCGTGAACAACGCGGTCTCGCGCGTGGCCGGACTCCTGGTGGTGGCGATGCTGTCGACGATCGTCGGCGGCGCCCTCGACCTCGACGGTTTCCACAGCGCCGCCTGGGTCACGGCCGCGCTCCTGGTGCTGGGCGGCGTGGTGTCGTGGATCGGCATCCGTCGCAACCCGTCCGAAGACCCGACGGCCTCCGCGGAGGGCGCCCCGGCTCCGGCCCCGCCCGTGCCCGGTCGCGGCTGAGAGCACGAGACGTCCGCGCGCAGGAGCGCGGTCGCTGCATGCCTCCCCGACGGCTCGGCGTCAAGTCCCTGGCTCCGTTCGCGCGCCCGCGCGATGATGCCGGTGATCGATCCGATGGGAGCCCCTCCACATGACCGTCTCCACCCTCGACACCGACACCGCCGTCGGATTCTCCCCGCGCGGCCCGCTGTCGGCCGCCGTGCTCTCCTGCCTCGTCCACGGCGACGACAGCGTCGACCTGCCGGAGCTCGCGGCGACCGCCGTGGCCGAGACCACCGACGTCGTCCGCGACGACGACATCCAGCTCGCCCTGTTCGTGCTGTACGCGTCGTCGTACGGATCGCTTCCCGCGCTCGACGCATCGCGGGAGTGGGACGCGGGCGTCATCACCGCCCGCCGCCTCCTGGAAGACGCGTTCGAGGCGGCCCTGCGCCAGACCGTGCCGGTGCCGGAGCTGCCCGAGCCGACGGTCGACGCGGTAGGCCGGGCCCTGTTCGCGCTCGCCGCCGCCGACACCGGACCGAGCGTGGCGCGCTACATCGCCAAGACGGCCACGCGGGAGCAGGCGGAGGAGTCGCTGATCCTCCGCTCGATCTACACGCTGCGCGAAGCCGACCCGCACTCGTGGGCGATCCCGCGTCTGACCGGCCGGGCGAAGGCGGCCCTCGTCGAGATCCAGTCGGACGAGTACGGCGGCGGCCGGCCGCAGCGCGTGCACGCGGAGCTGTACGCCAGGGCCATGCGGGCCGCCGACCTCGACGACACGTACGGCGCCTACGTCGACGACGCCCCCGCGATCACGCTCGCCTCGCACAATCTGATGACCCTGTTCGGGCTCAACCGCCGGCTGGTCGGCGCCATCGTCGGGCACCTCGCCGCGTACGAGATGACGTCGTCGATCCCGTGCCGCTTCTACGCGGACGGGCTACGGCGCCTCGGCTTCACCGACGAGGTGGCCGCCTACTTCGACGAGCACGTGGAGGCCGACGCGGTGCACGAGCAGATCGCGGCGCGCGACCTCGCCGGCAGCCTGGCGGAGGATCGCCCCGAGGTGCTCGGCGACATCGTGTTCGGGGCCGCCGCGTGCCTCACCGTGGACGGCTGGGCGGGACAGCACATGCTCGACGCCTGGGCGACCGGCGCCTCGGCGCTGCGCGGGCAGGAGTCGTCATGAGTGGTCGCGACGAGCCGGTCACCGTCACCCCCTACCCGGACGGGCCCCTGCTCGTCCGCGGCGACATCGAGCTGCGGTCCGCGGACGGCGCGCTGATCGACCCCGGCCGCCGCACGGTCGCGCTGTGCCGCTGCGGCCTGTCCGCCGTGAAGCCGTTCTGCGACGGCACTCACAAGGCGGCCGGCTTCCGGACCGACGACGAGGGGCCGCGTCAGCCCTCCGGCCAGTAGTAGCTGTCGGGCAGGGCGCGCGCGCCGAAGATCGCCTGCCCGACCCGCACGCACGTCGCCCCCTCCTCGACCGCGATCTCGTAGTCGCCCGACATCCCCATCGACAGCTCCCCGTCGCCGATCAGGTCGGGATCGTCCGCCCTGGCGCGGTCGCGGAGCTCGCGCAGCACGCGGAAGCACGCGCGCACCCTGGTCTCGTCCGGGGTGAGGATCGCGAGCGTCATGAGCCCGCGCACCCGCAGCGACGAGTACACCGGCAGTGCCTTCAGGAACCCGGACAGCTCCGCGGGCGGCATGCCGAACTTCGAGTCCTCCGCGGAGGTGTTCACCTGCACGAATACGTCGAGACCGCGACCGGCCGCCTGCAGCCTTCGGTCCAGCGCCTCGGCGACCCGGAGCCGGTCGAGTGCCTGGAACTCGTGCGCGAACGCGGCGACATCGCGCGCCTTGTTGGTCTGCAGGTGTCCGATGATCGCCCACGAGACGTCGAGGTCTTCCGTCTCACGGTGCTTGCGCACGGCCTCCTGCACCTTGTTCTCGCCGAGGAGCCGCAGCCCGGAGTCGATCGCGATGCGCACCCGCTCGGTCGGCACGGTCTTGCTGACCGGCAGCAGCCGCACGCTCGCGGCATCGCGCCCGGCGCGGTCGGCGGCGGCGTCGATGCGCGCCCGGACGGCGGCGACGTTGGCTCGGAAGTCGGCGACGGTGGTGGCCGTGGGGTAGCGGGCGGAGGTGTTCTCCTCGTCGACTGACTTTGACATAGGCCAAAATCTAACATAGCTTCGAGTCACGCCGCGCGCCCGCCGGCCGTCGCCCTCCCTCCGAAGGAGTCCGCCCATGACCGTGCCCGGCCTGTTCTCCGACACCGCCCTGATCACCCCGCGCCTGCGCACCGAGGTGCCCGGCCCCCGCAGTCGCGCGCTGCACGAGAGGCGCCTGCGCGTCGTGCCCCGCGGCGTCGGCAGCGTGCTGCCGGTCTACATCGAGCACGCCGACGGTCCGTGGGTCACCGACGTCGACGGCAACCGCTTCCTCGACCTGGGCAGCGGCATCGGCGTGACCACGATCGGGCACACCAACCGCGCGGCGGTCACCGCGGCGGCGGATCAGCTCGACCGCGTCACCCACACCCTCTTCACGGTCACCCCCTACGAGGGCTACGTGCACCTCGCGGAGCTGCTCGCCGCGCACACCCCCGGCGACCACGAGAAGCGCACGATGCTCGCGAACTCCGGCGCCGAGGCCGTCGAGAACGCCGTGAAGATCGCCCGCAGGCACACCGGCCGCCGCGCCGTCGCCGCTCTCGATCACGCGTTCCACGGCCGCACGAACCTGGCGCTCGCGATGAACCACCGGGCCGTGCCGTACGGGGCGGGCTTCGGCCCGTTCGCGCCCGATGTGCACCGCGTCCCCAACTCCTACCCGTACCGCGACGGCCTGAGCGGCGCCGAGGCGGCGGCCCGCACGATCGGCTACCTCGAGCAGCGGATCGGCGCGGGCGACCTCGCCGCCGTCATCGCCGAACCCATCCAGGGCGAGGGCGGCTTCGTCGTGCCCGCCGACGGCTACCTGCCCGCGCTGCAGGAGTGGTGCACGCGCCACGGCGTGGTCTTCATCGCCGACGAGATCCAGACCGGCCTGGGCCGCACGGGCACCTGGTTCGCAAGCGAGCACTTCGGCCTCGTGCCCGACCTCGTGCTCACCGCGAAGGGCATCGCGGCCGGACTGCCGCTCGCGGGAGTGACCGGCCGCGCCGAGATCATGGACGCACCGGACCCCGGCGGACTCGGCGGCACGTTCGGCGGCAACCCCGTGTCGATCGCCGCGGCCGTCGCGGTGTTCGACGAGCTCGCGGAGGGCGAGTTCTTCGACGACGCTGACCGCATCGGCGCGCACCTGCGGGCACGGCTGACCGAGCTGGCGTCGCGCCACCGGATCATCGGCGACGTCCGCGGGATCGGGGCGATGCAGGCGTTCGAGCTGAGCGAGCCCGGCACCACGCGGCCCCTCGCGGGTGCCGCGACGGCCATCGCGGAGTTCGCCGCGCAGCGAGGCATCCTGCTCCTCACCGCGGGCAGCGACGGCAACGTCATCCGTTTCCTCCCCACGCTCACCACGACCGACGCGCAACTCGACACGGCGGTGAGCGTGATCGACGACGCCCTCGCCGCACTCGGCTGACCGCGACTCCCACCCGACCAGGAGACCCATGAGCGCATCGACCCTCACGCGCACCGCCCTCGCTCTGCGCCATGTCGCGTTCGAAGACCTCGGCATCCTCGCGCCGCTGCTGGAGGAGCGCGGCTACCGCGTCCGGTATCACGACGCCGGCGTCGACGAACTCGACCGGGCCGAGGTCGCCTCGGCTGATCTGGTGGTGGTGCTCGGCGGCCCCATCGGCGTGTACGACGACGACCGCTACCCGTTCCTCGCCCCCACGAAGGACGCCCTGTCGGCACGACTCGCGGCGGACCGTCCCACGCTCGGGATCTGCCTCGGCGCCCAGGTGCTCGCCGAGGCGCTGGGGGCTCGGGTCGCCCCGACGGGCGGCGTCGAGATCGGGTACGCGCCCGTGGACCTCACCCCGGACGGGCGCACCTCACCGCTGTCGGCGCTGGACGGCGAGCCCGTGCTGCACTGGCACGGCGACGCCTTCGAGATCCCCTCGGGCGCGCGCCACCTCGCCCGCACGCCCGGCTTCCCGCACCAGGCGTTCTCGCGGGGTCGTGCGCTCGGGCTGCAGTTCCACGTCGAGGCCGACCACCGCACGATCGAGCGCTGGCTGATCGGCCATGCGCACGAGCTGCACCACCGCGGCATCGACCCCCGCTCGATCCGGAGACAGGCGGCCGCGCACGGCCCCCGACTCGAGCACCGCGCGCGTACGGCGATCGGAACCTGGCTCGACGAGGTCGAGCCCGCGCACTGAGAAGGGGCCGGATCCCCCGCGGATCCGGCCCCTTCCCGTGTCGTCACGCGGCGCGACGCAGCGGCACCGTCGGGAAGTCGATCGGCACGTCGAGCGCGAGGTTCACGTAGTTCGTGAACAGGTTGAGCGCCACCTGGCCGATCGTCTCGACGATCTCCTCGTCGCTCCAGCCCTGGGCGCGCACGGCGTCGACCTCGGCGGAGCTCACCTGCCCGCGCTGCTCGACCACCGCGAGCGCGAAGGTCAGCAGGGCCGCGGTGCGCGGGTCCTCCGAGGTGCCCTCCTGCGCCGCGGCGAGCGCGTCGGCGGAGAGCCCGGCCTTCTTGCCCAGCGCGGTGTGCGCCGCGAGGCAGTAGCCGCACGAGTTGCGGTTGGCGACGGCCACCGCGATCTGCTCGCTGAGCGCGGCTCCGAGCGAACCGCCCCCGTAGGCGCCGAACGCGCTCCACATGCTGGTCAGCGCGGCCGGGGAGTTCGCCACGGCCCGGAACATGGCGGGGACCGCGCCGAACGCGGCACCGATCTGGTCGAGCTGGTCCTTGACGGGTCCGGTGGCGGCGTCACGGTCGATGAGAGGGACATTGGGCACGGGATGCTCCTTTGTTCGATCGGGCCGGGTGTCGACCCGCCCTCAGTCTTCTCGAATCCCCCGGACGATACGCATCATCTGGTCTTGCATTCACCGCAGATCGTCCAGAGAATGGAGAGGTGCCACCCCTCGACCGCCTCACACCCCTGCTCGATCGGTTCCGCGTGCGCACGCGGCTCTTCCACACCGGGCCCCTGTGCGGCACCACGGAGTTCGCGGCAAGCCGAGGACAGGGGTTCCTGCACGTGCTGCGCCGCGGCGAACTGGAGCTGACGTATCCGCGCGTCGACGGCGGCCGTGCGCGCGAGCGCATCACCCGCCCGAGCCTGCTGTTCTTCCCCCGCCCGCTCGACCACACGTTCCTCAACGCCCCGACCGCGGACTCCGACTTCGCGTGCGCCACGATCGACGTCGACGGCGGTGCCACCCACCCCCTCGTCCGCACGCTGCCGCCCGTGATCGTGCTGCCCCTCGACGAGGTCGCCACCCTCTCCCCCGCGCTCGACCTGCTGTTCGCCGAGGTCGACAACGTCCGCTGCGGTCGCCCGCTGCTCGCCGACCGCCTCTTCGAGGTCGTGCTGATCCAACTGCTGCGGTGGATGCTCGACCACCCCGACGGCCTCGCCCTGCCGCCCGGGCTGCTGCCGGGCCTCGCCGACGAGCGGCTCGCCCCCGCCCTGGTCGCGATGCACGAGGCCCCCGGAGAGGCCTGGACGCTGGAGGCCCTCGCCCGCCGCGCCGCCCTGTCGCGCAGCGCCTTCGCGGCCCGCTTCAAAGAGGTCGTCGGCCGGGCGCCGGGCGACTACCTCACCGAGTGGCGGCTCACGATCGCGCAGGAACAGCTCCGGGCGGGCATGACGGTCAGCGCGGTCGCCGCGGAGCTCGGCTACGCGAGTGCCTCCGCGTTCTCCCGGGTGTTCACGCAGCGTCTCGGCCACTCGCCGCGTGCGTGGCTCGGTCTCGCCGCGTAGCTTCATCCGCCCGCCGACATCGTGGCGGTGAGCCCGGAGACGACGCGGTCGAGCTCGCCCTCCGTGAGCGAGGGATGTACGGGGATCGACAGCACCTCGGCCGCGGCCCGCTCGGTCTCCGGCAGCTCCACGCCCTGCGCGTAGCGCGTGAGAGACGGCAGTCGGTGGTTCGGGATCGGGTAGTACACGCCCGTGCCCACGCCGTGCTCCTCGCGCAGCGCCTCGCGCACGCGGTCGCGCTCCCCGTCCGCGATGCGCACGGTGTACTGGTGGTACACGTGCTCCGCCCCCTCCGCGACCCGCGGCACGGTGAGCCCGTCGATGCCGTCGAGCGCGGCGTCGAGCACGGCAGCGTTGCGCTGCCGCTGCGCCGTCCAGGCCGCGACCTTGCGCAGCTGCACCCGGCCCACCGCCGCGTGCACCTCGCTCATGCGGTTGTTGTAGCCGACGATCTCGTTGGCGTACTGCGTCTCCATGCCCTGATTGCGCAGAAGCCGCACACGGCGGGCGATGCCCTCGTCCGCACAGGCGACCATGCCGCCCTCGATCGCCGTCATGTTCTTCGTGGGGTACAGGCTGAACATCGCGAACGACCCGATCGTGCCGGCAGGGCGACCCCGCCACGACGCGCCGTGGGCCTGCGCGGCGTCTTCGAAGATCGCGAGGCCGTGCGCCGCGGCGACCTCTTCGATCCCGTCGACCAGGAACGGGTGGCCGTACAGATGCACCGGCATGACGCCCTTCGTGCGCGGAGTGACGAGTGCGCGCACGTGCTCCGGATCGAGCGTGAAGTGCACGGGCTCGATGTCGGCGAACACCGGGGTGGCGCCGGCGAGCACGACCGAGTTCGCGACGGCGGCGAACGTGAACGACGGCACGATCACCTCATCCCCCGGCCCGACGCCCGCCGCGATCAGTCCCAGCAGCTGCCCGCTCGTCCCGGAGTTCACGGCCACGGTCGTGCGCCCGCGGAGGAACTGGGCGGCGAACTCCTCCTCGAACGCCGCGACCTCGGCGCCCTGCGCGAGCATGCCGCTGCGCAGCACCCGCTCGACCGCAGCCACCTCCTCATCGCCGATCAGGGGTTTCGCGGCGGGGATGAGCTGGTCGTGCATGGCGGTGTCCTTCGTCGTCTGGGTCGGCTCGGGCGAGCCGGTCTGGAGGTGGAGGCAGGAATCGAACCTGCGTACACGGTCTTGCGGACCGCGACCTGGCCACTCGGTCACTCCACCGGGCCTCTACGGCGTCAGCTCCCCGGCGGAGAGTAGCCCTGGAGGAACCCGCCGAAGCGCCGCAGTGCATCCACCAGCACCGGCGCCTCCGGCAGGAACGCGATCCGCAGGTGGTCGGGCCGCGGCCAGTGGAACCCGCGGCCGTGCGCCAGGAGGATCCCCTCCGCGTCGAGCAGGTCGAGCACCAGACGCTCGTCGTCGAGCACCGGGTAGCGCGCGGGGTCCAGCCGCGGGAAGAGGTAGAGCCCGCCGCCCGCCTCCGTCACCTCGACACCGGGGATCGCCCGCAACGCGGCGGTGGCGGCGTCGCGCTGCACCGTGAGCCTGCCGTCGGCGGCGACCAGGGCGTCGAGCGAGGTGTCGTGCTCCAGCGCCGCGGTGATCGCGTGCTGCGCCGGCACGGAGGCGCACATGCGCAGCGAGGCCAGCAGCCGCAGTCCGGACAGGAACGGGTCGTCGGGCGCGAAGCCGCAGGTCACCGCCCACGCGGCGCGGTACCCGGCGACGCGATGGGTCTTGGACAGTCCCGCGAACGTCACGCACGGCTGATCCGACGCGACCGCCGCCATCGACAGGTGCGCGTGCCCGGGATAGACGACCCGGTCGTAGATCTCGTCGGACAGCAGCAGGAGCCCGTGCCGTCGCGCCAGCTCGGCGATGCCCTCCAGCGTGCGCCGGTCGTACACCGCGCCCGTGGGGTTGTTCGGGGTGATGACCACGATGGCCACCGTGCGCGGGCCGATCAGCGCGGCCATCGCGTCGAGGTCGGGCAGCCAGCCCTCCTCCTCGACGCAGGGGTAGTGCACCGCGGTGCCCCCGGCGAGCACCGTGGACGCCGTCCACAGCGGGTAGTCCGGACTCGGCACGAGCACCTCGTCACCGGGTTCGAGCAGCGCCTGCAGCACGAGGCCGACCAGCTCGGAGACGCCGTTGCCCACCGTGACGTCGTCGAGGTCCACCCGCGGGAAGCCCGTGCGCCGGGCGTAGTGCGCCGCGATCGCCTCCCTGGTCTCGACCAGGCCGAGCGACTCGGAGTATCCGTGCGCGTGCGGCAGGGCGGCCCGCAGCGCCTCCACGATCACCGTCGGCACCTCGAACCCGAAGGGCGCGGGGTTGCCGATGTTGAGCCGCAGGATCTCCTCGCCGCGGGCCTCGAGCTCCGCGGCCCGCGCGGCCACCGTGCCGCGCAGGTCGTACTGCACGCCGTCGAGCCGCGACGAGCGCCCGACGCGCAGCACCCCGGTCATCCCGCGGACTCCCGCCCCGCGACCGTGACGACCGCCGCGACATCGTCGGCCAGGCGCTGCAGGTCGTCGTCGTCGAGGTCGTGCACCGTGAGGCGGAGGTGGCGGGCGCCCGGCCCCCCGTGCTCGAGCGCGAAGTCTGCTCCCGAGCGCACGAGCCAGCCGCGCGCGGCGAGACGTTCGGCCGCGCGCGCGGCATCGTCGTGCGCGTCGAGCCACACGTTGAGCCCGGCCCCGTCGTCGGCCGCGATCCCGCGCTCGCGTAGCAGTGCGACGAAGTCGGCGTGGCGGGCGGCGTAGTGCGCGCCGGCCCTGGCGATCTGCTCCCGCACATCGACATCGCGCAGCATGCCGGCGGCGAGACGCTGCATCACGTGACTGACCCACATCGTGCCGGGGCTCAGTCGCAGGGCCAGGCGTCCGGCCGTGACCGGGTCGGACGCCGTGACAGCGAGACGCAGGTCGGGTCCGAGGAACTTCGACACCGAACGGACCAGGGCCCAGCGCTCATGGGTGGGCGCGATGATGCTGGCGTAGGGCGTGGGGGCGAGCAGCGAGAAGTGGTCGTCCTCGATCAGCAGCACGTGCGGGTAGGGGGCGAGCACGGCGCGCAGTTCGGCCGCGCGCGCGGGGGTGATGCTCGCGCCCGTCGGGTTGTGGGCGCGGGGCGTGCAGACGATCGCGCGCACCCCGCTGTCGAGGGCCGCGCGCACGCCGTCGACCGTCATCCCCTCGGCATCGACCGGGATGGCGACGGGGGCGTACCCCGCGAGCCGCGCGGTCTGGATGCTGGAGAGGAAGCACGGGTCCTCCAGCCCGACGCGGTCACCCTGCACGAGCGTCTGGGCGAGGAGCCGCTCGACCGCGTCGACCGCCCCCGCCGTGACCGAGAGCCGGAACGGGCGCGGGTGGTCTTCGGCGATCCACGTGGTCGCCCATTCGGCGAGCTCGGGGTCGATGACGGACTCGCCGTACAGCACGTGCTCGGGGCGCACGGTCGCGAACGCCGCGGCGAGGTCGGGCAGCAGCGCCGCCTGCGGGTTGCCGCTGCCGATGTCGCGCAGCACGGTGCCCGGCGTGAAACCCTCGTCGGGACCGGTCCCCGGGCCGAGCACGGTGGTGCCGGTGCGCCCGCCCGTGGCCGCGATGCGCGCGACGACGAGGGCCCGATAGGCCGCCAGCACCGTGTTGCGGTTGACGCCGAGGCGCTCGGCGAGGGCGCGCACGGAAGGCAGCTGGTCGCCGGCGGCGAGGGCGCCGCGCTCGACGAGGTCGCGGATGCTGTCGGAGATCTCAGCGGCAGTCGACCCGGCGATCCGGTCGTGGAGGGGATCGCGCGAGTCTTCCGAGGCCATGCCTCGACCGTAGGCCAGATATTGACCTATGTCAAAGTCGGCTAGGGGCGGTCGTCCACCTCCACGCCGTCCTCCCGCTCCTCCTCACCGAGGTCGGTGACGTCGACCTCCGGGGCGTCGCCCTCGCCGTTGTTCGCCGTCGGCGGTTCACCGTGGAACCCGGTCGTTTCGTCGCGTCGCTGATCGGACATGTCTCCTCCTCGGGGTCGGATGTCCCAGCATCGGCCGACCGGACCTGCGCGCACCAGCACCTTGACAGGACGCGCGAGCGTGCGGCACCCGCGCAGGTGGAGTCCAGGGAGGGGCGATACCGTGCAGGGGACCCCCGCACGATCACCGCGATCCCCCGACAGAGGACACGATGACCCACGGCACCCTCGCCCTCGCCGCCCCCCAGTCCGGATACGAGGGCTTCATCGGCTGGGTCCTCAGCCTGATCGAGTCGCTCGGCGAGGTCGGCGTCGGGCTGGCCGTGCTCATCGAGACCTTCGTGCCGCCGATCCCCTCGGAGGCGATCCTCCCCGCCGCCGGCTTCCTCGCGTACGACGGACGCATGAGCGCGTGGGGCGCCTGGGCGGCCGCCACGATCGGCGGTCTCGTCGGGGCCTGGATCTGGTACGCGATCGGTGCCGCGATCGGCCGGGACCGCACACGACATCTCGTCGGTCGCATCCCCCTGCTCGACCACGACGACTTCGACAAGGCGGAGGCGTTCTTCCAGCGGTGGGGTGGCCGCGCGGTGCTGCTCGGCCGGTGCGTGCCGCTGGTGCGCTCCTTCATCTCCATCCCGGCCGGCATCGAGCGCATGGCCCTGTGGCGCTTCACGCTCTACACCACGGTCGGGTCGGCGGTGTGGAACGGCATCTGGATCGGCCTGGGCTTCGCGTTCGGCCCCGCGATCCGCCCGATCCTGGAGCAGTGGAGCGGCCTGCTCTCCGACATCGCGGTCGGCGCCATCGTTGTGCTGCTCGTGGTCTTCATCGCGCTGCGCATCCGGCGGCGGATGCGCGAGGCGGCCGCGCGGCGCGAGCAGGAGGAGGGGCCGGCCTGACGCCGACCCCTCCCGCCGTCAGTTCTCGGAGCGCACGCCCTCGAGCGACGGGTAGTCCACGTACCCCTCGGCCGTGGAGCCGTAGAAGAGCTCGGGACGCGGCTCGTTCAGCTCCGCGCGGGTGCGCCAGCGCTCCACCAGGTCGGGGTTCGCGATCACCGGGCGGCCCGCCGCGACCGCGTCGGCCCACCCCTCCGCCACCAGCTCCTCCGCGGACTCCCGCGTGGTGGGCACGCCGAAGCCCGTGTTGACGATCAGCGGCGCGCCCGCCACCCGGCGGAGGTGCTGCACGAGGTCGCCCGACGGCTCGGCGTGGAGCACGTCGAGGAACGCGAGGCCGAGCGGCGCGAGCCCCTCGGCGACCGCGGTGTATGTGGCCCGCACGTCATCCGCGTCGTCTTCCAGAACACCCTGGATGCCGTGCTGCGGCGACAGGCGGATACCCGTGCGGTCCGCGCCGACCGCGGCCGCGACGGCCGCCGTGACCTCGATCGCGAAGCGCGCGCGGTTCTCGGGCGACCCGCCGTAGCGGTCGTCGCGCACGTTCGACACCGGCGACAGGAACTCGTGCACCAGGTAGCCGTTCGCGCCGTGCACCTCGACCCCGTCGAAGCCCGCGGCGACCGCGTTGCGCGCGGCCTGCGCGAACTGCTCCACGACCACGGGGATCTCGTCGAGCGTGAGCGCGTGCGCGACGGGAAGGTCGCGCTTCCCCTCCGGCGTCCGGGTCTGGCCGGGGGCGGCGAGGGCGCTCGGCCCCACGACGCGCGGCTCACCCGAGATGGCGGGGTGCCCGACGCGTCCGCCGTGCATGAGCTGCATCACGATCGTGCCGCCGGCCGCGTGGACGGCGTCGGTGATGCGACGCCACCCCTCGATCTGGGCGGGGGTGACGATGCCCGGCTGACCCGGGTAGGACATGCCCTCACGGGCGGGCCAGGTGCCCTCGGAGACGATGAGGCCCTGCCCGGCCCGCTGGCGGTAGTACTCCTCCATGACCGGCGTCGGCACGCCGTCGGCGCCGGCGCGGGTGCGCGTGAGGGGCGCCATGACGACGCGGTTGGACAGCGGCAGGGCGCCGAGGATGGCGGGGTCGTAAAGAGTCACAGTGGGGACCAATCCCCGCAGCGCCCGCGGTATTCCCGCTCAGCCGCCGCCGAGGTCGGCCAGCAGGGTCGCGAAGTGGTCGAGATCGGCGGTCGACCACTTCCGCAGTCGTTCGCCGATCCGCCCCTCGTAGCGGGAACGCGCGAGTGCCACCCGCTCCTGCGCGAGGGGCGTCGCCACGAGCCGACGGGCACGACGGTCCTCCGGGTCGGGGATGCTCTCGACGAGCCCGAGCTGTTCGAGCTGCCGCACCTGCCGGCTGACGGCGGACTTGTCGGTCTGGAGCCGCTCGATGAGGGCACCGGCCGTCGCCGCCTTGCCCGACAGGATCGAGGTGAGCACCTGATAGCCGAGCGGCTGCAGCTCGGGATGCACCGTCACCGCGGCCTCGCGCCAGGCGACGCGGATGCGGGCGATCAGTCGCCCGAGCTCGTGCTCGACGCGCACCACGGCGGCGTGATCGACGTCGATCTCCGACGACGCGGAGGTGTCGACGGCGCCCTCGCCGGGGGCGGGGTCGGACGGGGCACTCATGCCGCCAGTGTACGGCGAAGCCCCGCCACCTCCGGGGTGGCGGGGCTTCGGGCGGGCGTCGTCACACAGGGTGGTGCCGCGATGGTGGCGTGCTCCTTGTCCACCGTAGGGGGGACAAGGAGCAGCGATGAGTGGCACGGTGGTCACACGTAACATTTTATCGGCGGGACTGAGAGGATGGACATCAGGTGATCAACCGAAAGAGCACCTTCACCGCCGCGTCGATTGTGGTCGCGTCGACCGTTGGGTTGATGAGCATCGCGTCGCCAGCGGCCGCCGACGACGATCCGACCCATGACGCAGCTACTCCCGATCACATCTCGTCCCTCGTTGAGAGGGCCGCAGATGCGGCTGGTGCTAGTGCCACACCCACCGGGACACCCTCGACGGTCGAGGTGGCGGTCCCCGACCATGCTTCCGACGGAATTGCAGTCCATACTCCCGACGGCTCGGAGTATGCCGTTTCTAGCCCCACTCAACTCTCGCTTGAAAGCGGCGTGGTCGCCGCTGACGGCAGCACTGTGTACGTGGGTAAGGACGGGCAGCCCGACGTGACGGTGGCACCGCTCAACGACGGCGTCCGAATCTCGACCGTGCTCTGGGACAAGACTCAGACCAGCACCTTCGATTATCGGTTGCCCCCTGGCGTGAACGGGGAGATTCTTCAGGACGGCAGCGTGCTTCTCACTCGATCCTCCGTGGGTGATTTTGACGCAGTTTCCACCACGGTCGCCACCGTCGTCGGCAAGATCGAGCCCGCGTGGGCGATCGACGCGGATGGACGATCAGTGCCGACCGCGTATGCACTCGCTGACGGCGTTTTGAGGCAGACAGTCGACACCGCCGGAGCGAGGTTCCCCGTCGTCGCAGATCCAAAGTGGGGCTTCTCGGGGCCGCTACAGGTGCGAGTACGGTGGAACCGCGCAGAGACGGCCACCATCGCGAACGGCGGTTGGGGCTCGGCGGGAATGACCGGGGTGTGCGCGTCCGCCGGTGGGGCTCTCGCGGGTGCCGCCGGCGCTGCCATCCTCGGGGATGGCTGCCTACTCACGAGCTCGCCCGCCATCTACACTGCCGGTGTGGCACAGAATTCGACGCCAAAGCGTTGCCTCGAGGGCTTCCTCACCTACGTTCCCGGGGTCAGCATCGTGGTGCCCTGGTACGGAACGTACGCATGCCGATGACGGAGAACTCCTACCGAAAATCGCTACGCACGCGGATGCGGGTGCTTTTCTCGCCCGCACGCTCGGCGCTCTTCGCCGGGGCGCTCCTCGTCGCCGTCATCGGGAACATCCTCTACATACGCGATGACGGCGCGCCCGAATGGCTCGGAGCACTGTCGGTGAGCCCGATCTTCGCGTTCCTCTTCTGGGAACTCGCCACCGACATGCGTCGACGACGCGATGATCGCGAGCGTGAAGAGCGAGAGCCGTAGCCCGACGACACCTCATGCCGCCAGTGTACGGCGAAGCCCCGCCACCTCCGGGGTGGCGGGGCTTCCGGCGGGCGTCGTCACACCTCCGACAGCAGCCGGAAGGCCTTCGACGCGGCCTCGATCTCGCGCGGCGTGAGCTGGTCGATCACGGCCCGCAGCCGGGTGCCGTACTCGCGACGGACCTCGGCGAGCGCGGTGCACGCCCCCGGGGTCGCGGTGAGCACCCGCAGCCGGCCGTCACGCTCGTCGGGGTGGGAGTCCAGCAGCCCCAGCTCCTCGAGCATCCGCACCTGGCGGCTGACGACCGACTTGTCCATGTCGAAGCGCTCGGCGAGCTCGTGCGCATTGGCCGACCCGGCCCTGTCGATGAACGTGAGCAGCTTGTACCCCGCCACCGGGAGCTCCGGGTGGACCCGGGCTGCGGATTCCTTCCACAGCGACCGGGTCCGCGCGAAGATCAGGTTGAGGTGCGCCTGCAGGTCGCTGAGCGCCGTGTCGACGTCGGCAGTGCCGACCGCGTCGGGGGCGATCATCTCAGCGCTCCCGCGTCCGATCCTCGCGCTCGAGCACGCCCACCGTTCCCGTGGTGGTCGCCGGCTCGGCCCGCGTGGTACGGATCGTGCCCGTGGAGAGCGAGGCGCCCACCTCGGCCTCCGACACCTCGATGACCGACTCCTCGGCCTGCTCGCGCAGCTGCTCCGCGGCGTTCTTGGTGGACAGCGGCTTGTTCTTGATGAACGCGATCGCGATGATCGAGATCACGGCGAGCGGGATGGCGATGATGAACGCGTCGGCGATGCCGTGGCCGTAGGCGCTCTCGACGATGGAGCGGATGGCGTCGGGCAGCTGGCCCACCTTCGGCACGTCGCCCGAGGCGAGGTGCTTCAGCGCGTCGACCTCCGCCTGACTCGACGGGGTGAAGCCCTCGAGCCCGTCCTTGACGTACGTCGCGACGCTCGAGGAGAGCAGCGATCCCATCACGGTCACGCCGATGGTGCCGGCGATCGTGCGGAAGAAGTTGACGTTCGACGACGCGGCGCCGAGCTGACGCGGATCGGTGTCGTTCTGCACGATGAGGGTGAGGTTCTGCATGACCATGCCGAGGCCGGCCCCGAGCACGAACATGTAGACGGCGACCAGGATGAACGGGGTGTCGTAGCGCAGCGTGGACATGAGGCTCACGCCGACCGTGGCGAGCACGGAGCCCGTGAGCATCCAGCCCTTCCACTTGCCGAAGCGGCTGACCAGCTGGCCGATGATGATCGACGCACCCATCTGCCCGATGATCATCGGGATGGTCATGAGGCCGGACTCGGTGGGCGTGGCGCCACGGGCGAGCTGGAAGTACTGCGCGAGGAACACCGAGGTGGCGAACATCGAGACGCCGATCGCGATGGAGGCGATGACCGACAGCGTGAACGTGCGGTTGCGGAACAGCGACATCGGCACGATCGGCTCCTTCACGAAGAACTCGACCGCCACGAACCCGGCGATGGCGACGCCGGCGATCACGGCGAGCACGATGCTCGTCGAGGAGTCCCAGTCGAACTGGTTGCCACCCATCGACACCCAGATGAGGAGGCTGGACACGCCCACGGCCAGGAGCACGATGCCGAAGTAGTCGATCGACACCTTCGTGTCGCGCTGCGGCTTGGGCAGGTGCAGCGTGAACTGCAGCAGCACGAGCGCGACGATCGCGAACGGGACGCCGACGAAGAAGTTGGCGCGCCAGCCCCACGCGTCGGTGATGACGCCGCCGAGCAGCGGGCCGCCGATGGTGCCGAGGGCCATGATCCCGCCGACGACGCCCATGTACTTGCCGCGCTCGCGCGGCGAGATGATGAGGGCGACCGCGATCATGACCAGCGACATGAGCCCGCCGACGCCGATGCCCTGGATCACCCGCACGGCGATGAGCATGTTCGTGTCGGTGGAGAACCCGGCGATCACGGTGCCGACCGTGAAGAGGATCAGCGAGATCTGGATGAGCACCTTGCGGTCGACGAGGTCGGCGAGCTTGCCCCAGATCGGGGTGGAGACGGCGGTGGCCAGCAGGCTCGCGGTGATGACCCAAGTGTACTGGGACTGCGTGCCGCCGAGGTCGGCGATGATGACCGGCATCGAGGTCGACACCACGGTGCCCGAGAGCACGGCGACGAACATGCCGACGATGAGGCCGGAGATCGCGGTGAAGACCTCGCGGGCCGAGCGCGTGGCGTCGGCCGGAGAAGAAGAGGTGTGTGACAAGGGGGAACGCTCCTGCGTAGAAAGTTGATCGAGATCAACCATACGCCGATGGTTGCGAAAACGCAACTATCCCGGGAGCCCGGTCCGCGTCAGCCGCAGAACGCCCCCAGCGACTCGTGCAACTGCTCCACGGCCTGGATCGTCTCCGGAGACTGGAGGTCTCCCAGTCCATCGATCTGATCGGCACCCGAGGCGATCACGTCCCCCAGGTGGCCGTCGATCCCGGCCGCCAGATCGTCGAGCGTCGCCACCAGCCGATCGCGCGCGGCATCCGCCTGCTCTGCGGTCGCCCCACCCTGGTCGAGCAGACCCTGGTACTGCGCGTAGGCGTCGTCGATCGTGGCGCACGCGCCCTGCACATCGACCCCGAGGGCGTCGCCGGCCGCCTGGGTGACCTGCGAGCAGCCCGCGAGGAGCCCGGCGGTGAGGAGGAGGGGGACGACGGCGAATCGGCGCATGACCCGAGGGTAACCCGGGCCACCTGGACCGATCCTGACCCGCCGCCCCCGCGGGGTCAGCCGCCCGACGGGTTGTCGAGCGGGCGCCCCTCGTCGTCGGTGGTCTCGCGCTCCAGCACCTCGTCCGTCGTCTCGCCGCCCTCGTCGGGAGCGCCACCCGAGGCGGTGTCGGCCTCTTCGTCGGCCCCCGGCGTGCCCTGCGTGTTCTGCGGATCACTCATGTCGTGCCTCCTCTGTCTGGTGCCCCGACGCTACGCGCGCGACCACGGCCGAGCGCAGGGGCTTGACCGCCGTCGCGCCAGGCCCCACACTCCCGCGAGCACGAGCCCGCCCGTCGAGCACCCAGGGGTCAGTCGGCCCAGAGCCGCTCGATCGGGACGGCCGCGCCCAGGATGCGCTCGGCGGCGCGGTGACCGGACAGCATCGCGGCCGGCACGGTCGCGGGGTCATCTGTCCAGGTGGCCTCCCCGGCGAGGTGCAGCACGCCCCCGATCGGCGTCGCGAGATCGTCGTGGTCGGCGGTCGTGGAGCCGAGCGTCATGTACGCGTACGAGCCGTGCGCGAACGGGTCGTCCTGCCACGCGGTGCGGTGCACGGCCACCGGCTCCACGGCCCGGTCGCCGTACAGCCGCCGCAGCTGCGCCATGACCGAGGCCACGACCTGCTCGTCTGCCCAGTCCCTCGTCGCGGTCGCCGCCGGCCCCGCCGCGAAGGTCAGCAGCGTCGGACGCCCGTGCGCTGCGGTGAGGTCGTACCAGGAATGCCACCAGCGGCCCTCCGGGCCCTGCTGCCGGATGGCGTAGACGCCCTCGTCCCAGAACCGCTCGGGAAAGCGCAGGAACACCTTCTCGAACGCGTTCATGCGCAGCCGTCCGAGCGCGTCGGCGTTGGCCGAAGGCAGCGGGGGCACGATGTCGACCGCCCCGGAGTGGAGCACCCCGACCGGCAGCGTCACCACGGCGGTGTCGCCCGCGAACACGCCGCGCCCCGTGTGCACCAGCACCCCGTCGGTCCAGTCGACGCCCGTCACCACGTGGCCGAGCCGCACGTCGAGACCCTGCGCCAGCCGTTCGGGCAGCGCGCCGTAGCCGTCGGGGAACACGACCTCGTCGCCGTCGATCTGGTCGTCGTCGAGCCCGTGCGCCGCGAGGTCCTCGATCCACGCGCCGTACTGCTCCTCCGCGCGGTGCTCCAGATACTCGCGCACGCGCTGGGTGCGATCCGCATCCCACCCCTGCCGCGCCAGGGCCTCCTCCGTGGCCTCGCGGTACGAGGCCTCGGGCGCCGACGCCGCGATGACCTCGGGCAGGACGGCATCGACCGCGTGCACGTCGGCCGCGAAGGCACGGGCTGCCTCATCGGGCAGCCGCCGCCCGTCCACGCCGTAGTTCGCGATCGGACGACCGTCGACCTGGTAGCCGCCCACCGTGAACTCGACCGTGCGCATGCCGAAGGCCGCGGCCGCCGCCGCCACCGGGCTCCCGTCGACGCCGTGGATCCACGAGGCGCCGAGGTCGGTGGCGCCGTCCGTCCGATCCGTGTGCACGCGACCGCCGACGCGGTCCCGAGCCTCCAGCACGACCACCGTGCGCCCGGCGTCCTGCAGCAGCCGTGCCGCGGTCAGTCCCGCGACCCCGGCTCCGACCACGACCGTGTCGACCCGTTCCATGATTCCTCCCGCGGCGGGACATCGGCGTCCTCGCCTCGACGATACCCATCGCCGCCCGCCGCCACCGCCCCATCACCTCGACGGACGCCGGTCACCCCGCGTCCGGCGCCCGACGCGGGACCGCCGTGGTGGCGGGCGTCGCGTCGTCCGCGTCGTCTGCGTCCGCGCGAAGCCCGATGCCCCAGCTCGCTCCGCGCGCCAGCATCATGCCGAGCACGGACACGACCGCGAAGGTCAGCATCAGCAGCCGCGCTGAGCCGACCATGTCGGGCAGCGCCAGGTTCACGAGCACGCCCGCCATCGCCGCGCTGAAGGCGCTCGCGATGAGGAACACCGTGTTGACGGCGGCCGCCGCCTTCGCCCCCTCCTCCTCATCGCGCGTGCTGCCGAGCGCCGCGACCGTGAGGTGCGGGAATCCCAGGCCGATCCCCGCGCCGGCGACGAACAGCGTGACGAACCACAGCGCGACGACGAGTGCCGACGGCCCCTCGTGCTGGAGCAGCCCGTACGCGGCGAGCCCGAGCGCGACCGTGAGCGGGCCGACCGTGATGAGCACCCGCCGGGACCGGACCCCCGTGGCGTTCGCGGTGAACATCTGCGTGACGGACCACCCGAGCGACAGCGCCGCGCCGAGCAGCCCGGCGACGAACGGCATCAGTCCCCCGATCTCCTGCCCGAAGAGCGGGATGAACGCCTCCGTGCCGATCGCGAAGGCCAGCACCGCGACCGTCAGGTACACCCACCCGAGGGAGGAGCCGCGCACGAACGTGACCCGGGGGAGGATCCCGACGCGGCTGCGCTTCTCGTGCCGCACGAACCACAGGGCGAGCACGACGCCCACGACCAGCGCGACGCCCGTGCCGACACCCGCGGGCACGACGCCGGCGACCCCGACCGCCGCCACTCCGCCGGCGAGCAGCACCAGCGACCCCCACGGCACCGACTCGCTCGAGCGGGCACGGGCGGTCTGCGGCAGCGCGCGGACCACGACCAGTCCGATCAGCGCCGACAGGACGGCGAGTCCGACGAACGGCGCGCGCCACGCGTCGAGCTGCGCGAAGATCCCGCCGACGACGGGGCCGACGATGTTGCCCACGCCCCACATGGCCGACACGAGAGCAGCGCCGCGGGCCCAGAGCCGCTCCGGCAGGGCACGCTGGATGAGCGCATAGCCGAGACCGGCGAGCAGGCCGCCGCCGAGCCCCTGCACGGCGCGCCCGACGAGCAGCGCCGACATCCAGGGGCTCACCGCGCACAGGAGCGAGCCGAGGGCGAACAGCCCGAGCGCCAGCAGGTAGGCCCGCACGGCGCCCTGACGGGTGAGGATGCGGCTCACGAGCATCGCGCTCACGACCGACGCGAGCAGGAAGGTCATCATCGTCCAGGCGTAGAACTCGGCCCCGCCGATGTCGCCGACGATCGTGGGCAGGAGACTCGTGGTGAGGTAGACGTTGCTCGCCTCGAGCAGCACGCCGCCGGCGAGCACGGCGGCGATCGGGGCGTAGCGACTGCTCAGCAGCTCGCGCCAGCTCCCGCTGACCGGTGTGGACGTCTGTGGTGAGGACATGAGCATTCCTTTGTAGCGTCGGCGGAGGTCGATCACCTCCGTGGCGCCGGTGCTCGGCGGCCTTCCGTCACGGTATGACCTCAAGTAATGTTGAGGTCAAGCGGCAGCGCCGCACGGACCGGTTTGGAACCGGATGCGGCCGGGATGCGGATACCTCTTGTGACCTACGACAACGACATCATCCGCGACTCGATCACGTCGGCGGAGCGCTTCGCCGAGATCTTCGAGCGACATATCACCGCCGTCACCGCTCGGCCACCACACACATCCGCTATGCAGAGACGGAGTCCGCTCATGGACATCTTTGACCAGGTCAGGGAGATCCGGCCCACCTATCCCCCTTCCCCCCAGGCGCCCCGCCGGGCGCTGCACCAGGAGATCGCCCGCTCCCGGCGCTCGCGCCCCCTCCGCCGCATCGCGGTGGTCTCGCTCGGCGG
>NZ_SSDO01000021.1:0-1525 GCF_004794395.1 Microbacterium sp. K41
CGCCTGGCCGAGCGCGACCGGCTCGTGGCGCGCCTCGGCCTCTACGGCCCGGAGCAGCCGCGGCCGCGCAGCGAGGAGGGCGGCGCGTGAAGATCGACCGCATCCGCCTGTTCACGCTGCGCCAGCCGCTGCGGCACAGCTTCGAGACCAGCTCGCACCGCAAGTCCGGCATCGAGCACATCCTCGTCGAGGTCACCGACGCGGACGGGCGCACCGGCTGGGGGGAGATCGCGTCCCCGAGCGACCCCTACTTCGGCGCGGAGACCACGGTGACCGCGTGGGAGATCGCCACGCGGTACCTGGTCCCCGCCCTGCTCGGAGCGACCGGCGACGACCCGGCCGACCTGGAGTCGACGTGGTCGCGCGTGCGCGGACACGAGTTCGCGAAGGCGGGATTCTCCGGCGCGGTGTGGGACCTGTACGCCCGCACGCACGGCATCGCGCTCGCCGCGGCGCTCGGCGGCACCAGGGACGAGGTGGTCGCGGGGGTCTCGCTCGGTATCGAACCGTCGATCGACGAGCTCCTCGCACAGGTCGAGCTGCAGCGCGCGGCCGGCTACCCGCGGGTCAAGCTCAAGATCGCGCCGGGGTGGGACGTGGAGCCCGTGCGGGCCGTGCGCGCCGCCCACCCCGACCTCGACCTCCACGTCGACGCCAACGGCGCCTACCCCGACGACGACGAGGCGGCCGCGGTGTTCGCGCGCCTCGACCGCGAGGGGCTCACCATGATCGAGCAGCCGTTCGGCCCCCGCGAACTGGTGGCCCACGCGGAACTGCAGGCGCGCCTCGACACGGACGTGTGCCTGGACGAGTCGGTCGTGGCGCTCGGCGACCTGCGCGCCATGATCCGTCTGGGCGCCGGGCGCATCCTCAACATCAAGGTCTCGCGGATGGGCGGGCTCGGGGTGGCACGCGCCGCGCACGACATCGCGCTCGACGCCGGCATCCCCGTGTGGTGCGGCGGCATGCACGAGTTCGGCGTCGGCAGGGCCGCGAACGTCGCGGTGTCGTCGTTGCCCGGCTTCCTGCTGCCCTCCGACGTGTCCGGATCGGACAAGTACTACGAGAGCGACATCATCGAGCCGCCCGTCACCGCTCAGGCGGGGCGTGTGCGGGTGCCGACCGGGCCCGGCCTCGGCCATGAGGTGCAGGTGGCGCGCATCGAGCGCGACGCCGCGCGGGTGTACGACTCCGCGGCGTCCGACGTGCGCGACACCGCCCTCACGCTCGGCTGACGGCCCCGGACCGCTGCGAGGAGTGGACCCATGCGCGCACTGCTGCTGTACCGGCTGGAGCTGTCCCCGGACACCGACCCCGCGGACGCCGTCGTCGAGGTGGACCCCGCGACCCCGATCATCCGCGCCACCGACCTGGGGGTGACCCGCGGGGACGGCGTGTTCGAGACCGCGGTCGTGCGCCACGGCGTGCCCCAGGCGCTGGAGGCGCACCTGCACCGGCTGGAACGGTCGGCTGCGCTGCTCGAGCTGCCGGGACGAGGGAAGCAGGACGCAACGGTGAAGGCTGC
>NZ_SSDO01000208.1:0-24011 GCF_004794395.1 Microbacterium sp. K41
CCCGGCCCGCACGTCGCGCAGCCAGCCGCGCGCCACGAGCCGCTCGACCTCCGTCGTGCGGGTGTGCCCGGCGAACAGCAGCGCGGAGCCCTCCGACTCCTGCCGCAGCAGCGCCGCATCACGCGCGTGCACATAGGGGGCGAGCGGCTCGCCGAGCAGCGGGTCCCCGTCGTCCCACACGACCACCAGGCCCGCCGTCACCGGGGCGTACACGGCCGAGCGGTTGCCCACCACGATGCACGGGGCGTCCTCGAGGGTCCGCAGGAACGCCCGGTAGCGGTCGGGGTTCGCCTGGCGCGAGTCGTGCCGCACCACGGCCTCCGGAGGCACCACGGCCTCGAGCGCCGCGAGCAGACGGTCGAGGTCGCGATGGTCGGGCACCACGAGGATCGTCGAGCGTCCCGCGGCGAGAGTGCGCGCCGCCGCGGCCGCGAGCAGTCGCGCCCAGCCCTGTGCGCCGTCGTCCAGCTGCGGGATGGCCTCGACCGCGGCGCGGCCTCCCTCGTCGAGCACGGCATCGAGACCGTCGTACGCCGCCAGCACACGCTCCGCCTCGGCCGACTGCTCGGCGTCGGGCGCCACGACCGGGGCGTCGGCGCGCCAGGCCTTCTCCACGCGCACCTGTCGCTTCGGGATCACGAGCCGCAGCACATCGGACGCCGAGCCCGCGGCACGGTCGGCGACCCGCCGCGCCAGGCGGTACAGGCGGTCGGGCAGCACCGGGACCGCCGACACCACGGTCTCCACCTCGGACAGGGGTCGTTCCGCGTCGCTCTCGACGTCGACCTCCACCACGTAGCCGTCCACCACGCGCCCGGCGGTGCGCAGCGGCACCTTCACCCGCACGCCGGGCTCGACGGGCCCGAGCTCGGCGGGAAGGGCGTAGTCGAAGAGCCGGTCGAGCTGCGGCAGCGGCGAGTCGAGGAGCACGCGCGCGATGCGACGGCTCTCGGGCGACATCAGGACCTCGGCCCCCTCAGAGCCCGGCAGCGCGGCGCAGCTCGTCGGCGCGGTCGGTGCGCTCCCACGTGAAGTCGGGGAGCTCGCGCCCGAAGTGGCCGTACGCCGCGGTCTGCGCGTAGATCGGGCGCAGCAGGTCGAGCTGCTCGATGATCGCCTGCGGGCGCAGGTCGAACACCTCCTCGATCGCGCGCGTGATGACCTCGTCCGACACCCGGCCGGTGCCGAATGTCTCGACGTAGAGCCCCACGGGGCGCGCGACACCGATCGCATACGCGACCTGCACCTCGAGGCGGTCGGCCAGTCCCGCCGCCACGGCGTTCTTGGCCACCCAGCGTGTGGCGTAGGCGCCAGAACGGTCGACCTTGGACGGGTCCTTGCCGCTGAACGCGCCGCCACCGTGACGCGCGGCACCGCCGTACGTGTCGATGATGATCTTGCGTCCGGTGAGGCCCGCGTCGCCCTTCGGCCCGCCCGTCACGAACGGACCGGCGGGGTTGATGTAATAGGTCACGTCGTCGAGCGCGAGGCCCGTGGTCGCCAGGACGGGGTCGATCACGTGCTCGCGCACCTGCGCCTTGAGCTCGTCCTGCGAGATGTCGGGGTGATGCTGCGTGGAGAGCACGACCGCGTCGATCGTCTTCGGGGTGAAGCCGTCGTACCCGAGCGTGACCTGGGTCTTGCCGTCGGGGCGGAGATACGGCAGCAGGCCGCTGCGGCGCACCTCGGTCAGGCGTTCGGCGATGCGGTGCGCCGTCCACGCGGCCATCGGCATCAGCTGCGGCGTCTCGTTCGTCGCGAAGCCGAACATGATGCCCTGATCGCCGGCGCCGAGGCCGTCGAGCGGATCGACCGACGTGCCGTCGCGGTGCTCCTGGGCGTTGTCGACGCCGTGGGCGATGTCGGTGGACTGCTCCCCGACGGAGACGCTCACGCCGCAGGAGTCCCCGTCGAACCCGGTGTCGGACGACGTGTAGCCGATGCCGTTGACCACCTGGCGCACGATCGTCGGGATGTCGACGTAGGCGTCGGTGCGGATCTCTCCGGCGACGTGCACCAGCCCGGTCGTGACGAGCGTCTCGACCGCAACACGGGACCCCGGGTCCTTCGCGAGCAGGCCGTCGAGGATGCTGTCCGAGATCTGGTCGCAGATCTTGTCCGGGTGCCCTTCGGTGACGGACTCGGACGTGAACAGACGCAGCGCGCTCATCGATGCTCCAGAACGGGGACGGACGGGGGGAGGGTGTGGCACCCATTCTGGACCGCGCCACCGACGAAGCGGCGGCGCGGTCGTCGAGTCACTCCGCGTGACGCAGGCGGAGCTTATCCTCGTTGATCTCGTGCAGCGCGATGGTCAGCGGCTTGTCCTCGACGGACGAGTCCACGAGCGGACCGACGTTGTCGAACAGGTTGCCCTCGTGGAGGTCGGAGTAGTAGTCGTTGATCTGGCGTGCGCGCTTGGCCGCGTAGATCACGAGCTCGTACTTGGAGTCGACGCGCTCCAGCAGGTTGTCGATGGGGGGATCGATGATGCCGTTGTTGCGTCCGGCCATGGGGGGACCTCCTGATCAGGCGACGGGGTTCGTCGCGAAGACGGTGCTGCGGGCGCGCGAGGAAAGCGTCAGCGCGCAGAGCTTGTAGACAAGTCTACGACCTCGCGAGCGGCGGTGGCGACGTCCTCGTTCACGACGAGGTGGTCGAACTCGTTCTGCGCGGCCAGCTCGACCTTCGCGGTGCGCAGTCGCCGCGCCCGCTCCTCCGCGTCCTCCGTGCCGCGGCCGACCAGCCGGTGCACCAGCTCGTCCCAGCTCGGGGGCAGCAGGAAGATGAGCGTCGCCGAGGGCTCCGCGGCGCGCACCTGCCGTGCGCCCTGCAGGTCGATCTCGAGCAGCACCGTCTTGCCCTCGGCCAGCGCCGCATCGATCGGAGCGCGCGGGGTGCCGTAGCGCGAGCGGTTGTGCACCACGGCGTACTCCAGCAGCTCGCCGTCGGCGATCAGGCGGTCGAACTCCGCGTCGTCGACGAAGTAATAGTGCACGCCGTCGATCTCGCCGGGACGCGGCGCCCTAGTCGTCGCCGACACCGACAGGTGGATCTCGGGGTTGTTCTCCCGGATGTGCGCCGCGACGGTGCCCTTGCCCACCGCGGTCGGCCCGGCCAGCACCAGCAGGCGACTGCGGGCCTCGCGCGGCGTGGCCGGCGGGAACCGGCCGTCGAGCCACTCCTCCAGGACACGTCGTTGACGCGCTCCGAGGCCGCCGAGCCGCTTCACCGGGGAGATGCGCAGCTCCTCCAGCACGCGGTCGCGCTTGCCGGCACCGATGGCCGGGAGCGCCAGGAGGAAGTCGGTGATGCGCAGCGAGCCCTCGACGGAGTCCGGGTCGGCGGTCGCGCGTCGCAGCATGGCCTGCGGCGTCACGACACGCATCGTCAGGTCGCGCTTGAGCGAGGCGCGGGCCCGGCGGCGCTCGACCGCACGGCGGGCGGCGGCGGCCCTGTCGACCTCGGGAACGGTGCGGTTGGTGTCAGGCACGGGTCACCTCGCGGTACTGGGCGGCACGTCGGGCGATGGTCTCGGCCAGGTCGCCGGGACCCGCGGAGAGGATGCTGCGGCTCTCGCTCGCGAGCACGGTGGGCGACAGCGAGCCGAAGCGCCGCCCGAGGTCCGCCGGCTCGGCCCCCTGCGCACCGAAGCCGGGCGCGAGGATCGGCGCCGCCGGGCTGATCGCGTCGATCCCGGTCGCGGCGAGGTCGAGCGTGGCACCGATCACGAAGCCGAAGCTGCCCCACTCCCCCGCCGGGGTGCTCGTCGCGTTGCGCGCCGAGACCTCGGCGACGACCGCCGCCGACACGGTCTCGCCCGACACGGTCCGCGCGCGCTGGAGGTCGGCGGCCTCCGGGTTGCTCGTCGCCGCGAGGACGAACAGGCCCTTGCCGTGCTCGTCCGCCAGCGCGAACGCGCCGCCGAGAGCGCCCACGCCGAGGTAGGGACTCACGGTGAGCGCGTCGGCCTCCAGCGGCGTCCCCGGAGCGAGCCACGCCTGCGCGTAGTCGTCCATCGTCGACCCGATGTCTCCGCGCTTGGCGTCGGCGATCACCAGCAGCCCCGCCGTCCGCGCCGCGGAGACCACGTCCTCCAGGGCTGCGATCCCGGCGGATCCGTAGCGCTCGAAGAACGACACCTGCGGCTTCACGACGCCGACGTGATCCTGCGCGGCGGCGACGGTACGCAGCCCGAACTCCCGCACCCCGGCGGCGTCGGCGGAGAGCCCCCACGCCGCGAGCAGGGCGGCGTGGGGGTCGATGCCGACGCAGAGCGGTCCGTGCGCGTCCAGCGCCGCGCGGACCCGCTCTCCGAAGCGTGCGGTCATACCGCGGCCGCCCGGTCGAGCGCGTACTCCTGCAGGCTCTTCACCTGGAAGCCCTCGTCGGCCGCGTCCATGCCGCTCACCGCGGCACCGAGCACCGCGATGGTGGTGAACAGCGCCTTGTCGGCGGCGACGGCGGCCGCGCGGATCTCGTAGCCGTCCGCGCGCGCCGCCCCACCGGACGGCGTGTTCACGACGATGTCGATCTCCCCGTCGTTGATCAGGTCGACGATGTTGCGCGCTCCGGACTCCTGCGTCTCGCTGTACTTCTCGACCACGGTCACCGCGATGCCGTTGCGCGACAGGATCTCCGCCGTGCCCTCGGTCGCCACGATCGTGAAGCCGAGCTGCTGCAGCCGGTGGGCCGGGAGGATCACCGCGCGCTTGTCGGAGTCGGCGACCGAGATGAAGACGGTGCCGGAGGTCGGCATCCCGCCGTACGCCGCGGCCTGGCTCTTCGCGAACGCGGTCGGGAAGTCGCGATCGATGCCCATGACCTCACCGGTCGAGCGCATCTCCGGGCCCAGGACCGAGTCGACCGTCTTGCCGTCGGCCGTGCGGAACCGCTTGAACGGCAGCACGGCCTCCTTGACCGAGACCGGGGCGTCCAGCGGCACCCGGGAGCCGTCCTGCTCCGGCAGCATGCCCTCGGCCCGCAGCTCGGCGATGGTGGAGCCGGCCATGATGCGGCTCGCGGCCTTCGCCATCGGGATGCCGAGCGCCTTCGACACGAACGGAACGGTGCGGCTCGCGCGCGGGTTGGCCTCGATCACGTAGAGCACGCCGGCGCTGATCGCGAACTGCACGTTCAGCAGGCCCCGGACGCCGACGCCCTCGGCGATCTTGAGCGTGGCCTCCCGCACCCGGTCGACGTCGCTGCGGCCGAGCGAGACCGGCGGCAGCGTGCAGCTGGAGTCACCGGAGTGGATGCCGGCCTCCTCCAGGTGCTCCATGACCCCGCCGATGAACAGGTCGGTGCCGTCGTAGAGCGCATCCACGTCGAGCTCGATCGCGTCGTCGAGGAAGCGGTCGACCAGGAGGGGCTTGCCCTCCTCGATCACGACCTCCCCGGCCGTGCGGACGAAGTAGTCGCGCAGCGCGTCGGTGCCGTAGACGATCTCCATGCCGCGTCCGCCGAGCACGAAGCTGGGGCGCACGAGCACCGGGTAGCCGATCTCCTCCGCGATGCGCACGGCGCCCTCGACGTCGATCGCCGTGCCGTTGCGCGGCGCGAGCAGCCCGGCGTCGTCGAGCAGGCGCGAGAAGAGCTCGCGCTCCTCCGCCAGGTCGATCGCCTCGGGGCTGGTGCCGAGCACGGTGTATCCCGCGGCCTCGATGCCCTTCGCGAGCCCGAGCGGCGTCTGGCCGCCGAGCTGGCAGACCACGCCGAGGATGGTGCCGCTCGCGGCCTCCGCGTCGAGCACCTCCAGGACGTCCTCCAGGGTCAGCGGCTCGAAGTAGAGCCGGTCGGACGTGTCGTAGTCGGTGGACACGGTCTCGGGGTTGCAGTTGACCATGACGGTCTCGAACCCGGCGTCCGACAGCGCGAACGAGGCGTGCACGCACGAGTAGTCGAACTCGACGCCCTGCCCGATGCGGTTCGGGCCCGAGCCGATGATCACGACCTTGGTGCGGTCGGAGGGCTCCACCTCGGTCTCCGCGTCGTAGCTGGAGTAGTGGTACGGCGTGAGCGCGGGGAACTCCCCGGCGCACGTGTCGACCGTCTTGTACACCGGCCGGATGCCGAGGCCGTGGCGCACGCCGCGGATCTCCGCCTCGGTCTCGCCGCGCAGCTGGGCGAGCTGCGCGTCGGAGAAGCCGTGTTCCTTCGCGTAGCGCAGGGTCGCCGCGTCGAGCTCGGGGGCCGTGCGCACCACCTCGGCGACCTCGTTGATGAGCACGATCTGGTCGAGGAACCACGGGTCCATCGCCGTCGCCTCGAACGCCTGCTCGATGGTCGCGCCCTTGCGCAGCGCCTGCTGCAGCGTCACGATGCGGCCGTCGGTCGGGGTCTTGGCGACCTCCAGCAGCTCTTCGACGCTGCGCGGCTCGTCGCCCCAGTGGAAGCTGGAGCCGCGCTTCTCGAGCGAACGCAGCGCCTTCTGCAGCGCGGTCGCGTAGTTGCGGCCGATCGCCATCGCCTCGCCCACCGACTTCATGGTGGTGGTGAGGGTGGCGTCGGCGGCCGGGAATTTCTCGAACGCGAAGCGCGGCACCTTGACGACGACGTAGTCGAGCGTGGGCTCGAAGCTGGCCGGGGTGACGCCGGTGATGTCGTTCGGGATCTCGTCGAGGCGGTAGCCGAGGGCGAGCTTGGCGGCCAGCTTGGCGATCGGGAAGCCGGTGGCCTTCGACGCCAGGGCGCTGGACCGCGACACGCGCGGGTTCATCTCGATGACGATGATGCGCCCGTTCTCCGGGTTCACCGCGAACTGGATGTTGCACCCGCCGGTGTCGACGCCGACCGCGCGGATGATGTCGATGCCGATGTCGCGCAGCTTCTGGTATTCGCGGTCGGTGAGGGTCAGCGCGGGCGCGACCGTGATGGAGTCGCCCGTGTGCACACCGACCGGGTCGACGTTCTCGATCGAGCACACGACCACCGTGTTGTCGGCGGTGTCGCGCATGAGCTCGAGCTCGTACTCCTTCCACCCGAGGATCGACTCCTCCAGGAGCACCTCGGTGGTGGGCGAGTCACGCAGACCCGCACCGCCGATGCGCCGCAGGTCCTCTTCGTCGTACGCGAAGCCGGAACCCAAGCCGCCCATCGTGAACGACGGCCGCACGACGAGCGGATAGCCGAGCTCTTCGGCGCCGGCGAGCAGGTCGTCCATGGTGTGCGCGATCACGCTGCGGGCGACGTCGGCGCCGGCCTCCAGCACGAGCTCCTTGAAGATCTGGCGGTCTTCGCCCTTGCGGATGGCGTCGACCTTCGCGCCGATCAGCTCGACGCCGTACTTCTCGAGGATCCCCTGCTCGTGCAGCGCCATGGCCGCGTTGAGGGCGGTCTGGCCGCCGAGGGTCGGCAGGATCGCGTCGGGCTTCTCCTTGGCGATGATCGTCTCGATCACGGCCGGGGTGATCGGCTCGATGTAGGTCGCGTCGGCGAAGTCGGGGTCGGTCATGATGGTGGCCGGGTTGGAGTTGACCAGGATGACCCTGACCCCCTCTTCGCGCAGCACGCGGCACGCCTGGGTGCCGGAGTAGTCGAACTCGCAGGCCTGGCCGATGACGATCGGGCCGGAGCCGATGACGAGGACGGAGGAGATGTCGTCGCGCTTGGGCATTACTGGGCGTCCTTCTTGTTCGCGATGACCATGTCGCGGAAGCGGTCGAAGAGGTAGTTGGCGTCGTGCGGACCGGCCGCGGCCTCGGGGTGGTACTGCACCGAGAACGCGGGGATGTCGAGGGCGCGCAGACCCTCCACGACGTTGTCGTTGAGGCCGACGTGGCTGACCTCGACCTTGCCGTAGCCGTGCGGGCTGTCGAAGGAGCCCTCCAGGGGCGCCTCGACCGCGAAGCCGTGGTTGTGGGCCGTGATCTCGACCTTGCCCGTCTGCTTGTCGAGCACGGGCTGGTTGATGCCGCGGTGGCCGAACGGCAGCTTGTAGGTGCCGAGTCCGAGGGCACGGCCGAGCAGCTGGTTGCCGAAGCAGATCCCGAAGAAGGGCAGTCCGTCGTCCAGCACGGCGCGCAGCAGCTCCACGTGGTCGCCCGAGGCGGCCGGGTCGCCCGGGCCGTTGGAGTAGAACACCGCCACCGGCTCGATCGCCCGGATGTCGTCGATGCTCACGTCCTGCGGGAGCACGTGCACGTCGAACCCGCGGGCGGCGAGGTTGTCGATCGTCGCCTGCTTCACGCCGAGGTCGAGCACGGCGAGGTTGCCGATGCGCTCCCCCACCGCCGGGGTCACGGTCGCGCTCTCGACCGAGACCTGCGCCGACAGGTTGAGTCCGGTCATCTCGGGGGCCTCCCGCACGATGCGCAACTGCTCTTCCGCGTCGAGAGCGGCGTCGTCGCCCGAGAAGATGCCGCCGCGCATGGATCCGGCGGACCGGATGTGGCGCGTGACCGCGCGGGTGTCGATGCCGCTGATGCCGACGATGCCGTCCTCCACCAGGACGTCGTCGAGGGAGGCGTTGGCCCGCCAGTTCGAGACCACGCGCGAGGGGTCGCGGACGATGTAGCCGGCGACCCAGATGCGGCGCGACTCGGTGTCCTCGTCGTTCATGCCGGTGTTGCCGATGTGCGGCGCCGTCTGCAGCACGATCTGACCCGCGTACGAGGGGTCGGTGATGGTCTCTTGATATCCCGACATGCCGGTGGCGAACACGACCTCGCCGAGGGTGCGGCCGCGGGCGCCGTACGCGCGACCGGCGTGACGGGTGCCGTCCTCGAGGACGAGCACGGCGGGATCGGGCAGGCGGGACGGGGAGTCCGCCGGGGAGGATGTCTGGTTGGTCATGACGTTGCTCCTGTGTCGGGGGCAGCGGGGACGAGCCGCTGCAGGTCGGAGATGAGGTTCTGGGGATCGCCGCCGGTGAGCCGGAGGTAGCTGTCCACGATCGTCGTGTCGGCGACGCGCCACGCGATGCGGACGAGGCCGCCCGGTTCGACCACGCGGTCGATCGTGACGGTGGCCCGGTCGACCGCGACGAGCTGGTCGCGCGCGAGGAAGACCGTGGGGGCGCCGTCGAGGGCCAGCGCGACACCGCGGTCGGTCACCGCCAGCTCCCCACGGGCCCGGAAGGCGAGCGGAGCGATGGCCACGCGTTCGAGGGGCTGCTCGTGCGTCGTCGTCGACACGTACAGCACCTCGTCGCGGCGCATCACCTCCGCGTGCTCCGGCACACCGAGGGGCGCGGTGAACGCGGCATCGCGCCGCACTCGTCGTCGCCAGGCGAACAGCATCGCGAGCAGCACCAGCAGCGCGAGGGCGATCAGGATCGCGACCGCGAGGTCCCGTGCGCTCATGCGCCGAGCTCCTCGACGACAGCTCCGCCGTCGACGGTCAGCACGCCGCCGTGCAGGGTGTACTGCACGCGGCCCGGCAGTTCGCGGCCGAGGTACGGCGAGTTCGTGCTGCGTCCGCGCAGGTCCGCCTCGGTGAACACGCCGTCGACCGCCGCGTCGTACAGCGCGAGCTGCGCCGGCTGCCCGACCTCGAGCGGGGTGCCGTGCCCGGCCAGACCGCCGATGCGCGCGGGTGCCGCGCTCATCACGCGGGCCACGTCCGACCAGTCGAGCAGGCCGGTCTGCACCATGGCCTGGTGCACGACGCGCAGTGCGCTCTCGAGCCCCACCATGCCGTTCGCGGCCGCCGGCCATTCGCACGCCTTGTGCTCGCTCGGGTGCGGGGCGTGATCGGTCGCGACGATGTCGATCGTGCCGTCGGCGAGGCCCTCCCGCACCGCGAGGACATCCTCCTCGCGGCGCAGCGGCGGGTTGACCTTGAACCGCGCGTCATAGCCGCGGACGAGTTCGTCGGTGAGCAGCAGGTGGTGCGGAGTGACCTCCGCCGTCACGTTCACGCCGCGCTTCTTGGCCCAGCGGATGATGTCGACCGAGCCGGCCGTCGACAGGTGGCACACATGCAGGCGCGAGCCGACGTGCTCGGCGAGAAGCACGTCACGCGCGATGATCGACTCCTCAGCGACCGCGGGCCAGCCCGTGAGGCCGAGCTCCGCCGAGACGGTGCCCTCGTTCATCTGGGCGCCCTCGGTCAGGCGGGGGTCCTGGGCATGCTGGGCGATCACACCGCCGAACGACTTCACGTACTCCAACGCGCGGCGCATGATCAGCGGGTCCCACACGCAGAAGCCGTCATCGCTGAACACCCGCACCTGCGCACGCGAGGTCGCCATGGCGCCGAGCTCGGCGAGGCGCTCGCCCTTCTGGCCCACCGTGACCGCGCCGATCGGCTGCACCGTGGCGTAGCCCGCGGCCTCGCCGAGGGCCAGCTCCTGCTCGACGACGCCGGCCGTGTCGGCCACGGGCGACGTGTTCGGCATCGCGAACACGGCCGTGAAGCCACCGGCCGCCGCCGCGCGCGTGCCGCTGAGGATCGTCTCCGACGCCTCGTACCCGGGCTCGCGCAGATGCGTGTGCAGGTCGACCAGACCCGGCAGGGCGATGAGGCCGGCGGCATCGATCACTCGCGCGCCGGCACGGCTGAGCCCGGAGCCGATCTCGGCGATCCGGCCGTCCTCGATGATCAGGTCGGCGCTCTCCGCGCCGAGCAGCCGTGCACCGGTGATGACGAGGGTCTCGCTCACAGGTCTCCCCCTCGTTCGTCGTCTCGTTCGCCCGCCAGCAGCAGGTACAGCACAGCCATCCGCACGGAGACCCCGTTCGAGACCTGTTCCAGCACCGTCGAGCGGGGGGAATCGGCTGCTTCGGAGGAGATCTCCAGCCCCCGGTTCATGGGTCCGGGGTGCATCACAATGCTACCGGCCGGAAGAGCGGCCACACGCCGTGCGTCCAGACCCCACCGGCGCGAATACTCCCGCTCAGTCGGGAAATACGCGGCGTTCATGCGCTCCAGCTGGATCCGCAGCATCATGACCGCGTCCGGCCCGGCCGCCAGCGCCTCGTCGAGGTCGTAGACGACCCGGACCGGCCAGAGCGACACGTTCTGCGGCACCAGCGTCGGCGGCGAGACGAGCGTGACCTCGGCGCCCAGGGTCGTCAGCAGCCACACGTTCGAGCGCGCGACCCGCGAGTGCAGCACGTCGCCGACGATCGTGACGCGGAGACCGGTCAGGTCGCGTCCACGACTGTCCGCGCCGTAGCGGCGCTTGCGGATCGTGAACGCGTCGAGCAGCGCCTGCGTCGGGTGCTCGTGCGTGCCATCACCCGCGTTGACGACGCCCGCAGAGATCCACCCGCTCGTCGCGAGGGTCTGCGGGGCGCCCGAGCCGGGGTGACGGACGACGACCGCATCGGCGCCGATCGCCTCGAGGGTCTGCGCCGTGTCCTTGAGGCTCTCGCCCTTGGAGACGCTGGAGCCCTTCGCGGCGAAGTTGATCACGTCGGCGGAGAGCCGCTTGGCCGCGGCCTCGAACGAGATCCGGGTGCGGGTCGAGTCCTCGAAGAAGAGGTTGACGACCGTCTTGCCACGCAGCGTCGGAAGCTTCTTGACCTCGCGCGACTGCGTGTCCGACATGTCCTCCGCGACATCGAGGATGCGCAGCGCCGTGGCGCGGTCGAGGGTGCGGGTGTCCAGGAGGTGCCTCATTCGCCGATGGTCACCTCCTCGGCGCCGTCCGTCTCGAACAGACGGACGTTCACGCGCTCGGTGCGGGCGGACGGGATGTTCTTGCCGACGAAGTCGGGGCGGATCGGGAGCTCGCGGTGACCGCGGTCGACGAGGATCGCCAGCCGCACGGCGCTCGGGCGGCCGATCGACTGGATGGCGTCCAGCGCGGCACGGATGCTGCGCCCGGAGAAGAGGACGTCGTCGACCAGCACCACGGTCTTCCCATCGATGCCGCCGGCCGGGATCTCGGTCGGCTGCGGGGACCGCGTCGGGTGCTTGGCCAGATCGTCACGGAAGAGCGTGACGTCGAGCGAGCCGACGGGGACCGAGACCTGCGCGATCTCACCGATCAGGGTGCCGAGGCGATGCCCCAGGGTGACGCCGCGGGTCGGGATCCCGAGGAGGACGAGGCCGTCGGCGCCTCGATTCGACTCGAGGATCTCGTGCGCGATCCGGGTCAGCGCTCGTGAGATGTCGGCTTGGTGCAGCACAGTGCGCACGCTCATCAGCCGCTCCCTTCTCCGCCTCACAGGACGGTGTTAAAGGTTGCTTGCGATGTCAGTCTATCGGAGCGGGAGACCGCGTCCGCTCAGCTCGCCTCCTGGAGCACGGCGTCGGTGACGTCGTCGATCTTGCGGGCGCGGATCGGGTGGCCGCTCGTGGAGAGGCACCGCCCGGTCTTCAGATCCCACTTCCAGTCGTGCATGCTGCACGTCAGGACGCCGTCCTCGTCGACCGAGCCGGTGCGGGTCAGGTCGGCGCGCAGGTGCGGACACCGGCGCTGCACCACCCAGTCGCCCACCTCGGCGTCTTCGGTCTGGTCGGTCTGCTCCTGGTACCAGTTCTCGACATACTCGATGCGGTCCACCGACAGGCACTTGAGGAACGTGGTGAGGAACTCGTTGAACTTGCCGCTGCGGCCCACGGAGAACTGCATCGACAGGAAGATCGAGTTCGACCAGTCGATCTCGTGATCACGGATGTTGGTCGAGACGAGGTCGGCGGGGATCGTGTACCAGTAGACGCACTCCTCCCCCGCGTACTCGCGGACCTTGGCACGCGGGAAGTCCACCACCATGTCGAGCTCGCCGATGCGGAACCGCACGTGGCCGCCCACGCCGAGTCGGATCGTGCGCGACTTCTTCAGCAGCGGCTCCCACCAGTTCTTGAGGGCCTCGAGCATCTCGGCGGGCGGGATGATCTCCGCGCGGGAAGCTTCCTCGTCGCGGATCTCCTGCTGTCGCGACGCCCGCTGCTCCTCCAGGTAGTCCCACTTGTCGTCGAACATGCGGCTGATCTCGGCCTCGGTGTACAGGGTCTGCGCGGTCGTGACCTCGCCGCCGTCGATCGTGACGACCGTGCCGGGGATGAACAGCTGGCCGTCGTACTGCGGCGACAGCTCCTTCATATGCGCCAGGAACTGCTTCTGATCCGTGAAGATCGACTCGCCGTTGCGGCCCGTGCCGTTGAAGTCGAACAGGTCGTCGCGCAGGAACATCGGCGGACCGGCCATCGGGAACACGTGCGGGGCGTCGACCTTGTCGATGTAGTACATCGCCCGCTTGTTCTGGGCCTCGCGCTTGAGCCGGGCGAAGTTCTGCTTCGCGTCGAGCGGCAGGTCGTACACCATCGGCCACCAGATCGCGCCGGAGACCTGCGTGAAGTAGGCATCCGGCTTGCCGAAGTGCAGCAGCTTCTCGAGGTCGAGCGGGTGCGAGTCGTTCTGGTTGAGCATCGAGCCCGTGCCGTCGTCGACGCTCAGCGAGGAGTCGCCGATCGGGCCGTCGCTCGGCGCCCGCAGCGGCGTGATCATCAGCTTGAGATCACCGCGCTGGATGATCTCGCCCGCGGGCGCGTAGGTGATGTTCGTATACCCGAGCGCCCGGATGTCCTGCTCCAGGTCGTCGATCGGATACTCCGGCAGCAGCACCTCGATGTCCTTGCGGATGTACCGCTCCAGGAGGGCGGGGTCGAAGTGGTCGCGGTGCCGGTGCGAGATGTACAGGAAGTCCGCCTCGCGGCCGAATCGCTCCCAGTCGAGCGCGCGGTTGTCGGGGAACGGGAACCAGGAGCCGAAGAACGAGGGCCCGAGGACCGGGTCGCAGATGATGTTCCCGCCGACCGTCTCGATGAACATCCCGGCGTGGCCGAGTCCCGTGATCCGCATTGCATTCCTCTCGAAGATGAACCGTTCGATTGTACCGAGGTGTCCCTGGGCGACCGGTCGGACGAGCCGGAGATAACCCTCAGGCCTCGAAGAGCCCGCGGATGTCGTCGGCCGAGAGCGACTGCGCGAACAGGGCATCGTCGTCGAGCACGGCGGTGAAGAGCCGGGCCTTGCGCCGCTGCAGGGCGAGCACCTTCTCCTCGATCGTGCCGGTCGCGATCATCCGGTAGACGAACACCTGGCTCGGCTGGCCGATGCGATGCGTGCGGTCGACGGCCTGCGCCTCGGCGGCCGGGTTCCACCACGGGTCGAGGAGGAACACGTAGTCGGCCTCGGTGAGCGTCAGACCGAACCCGCCCGCCTTCAGGCTGATCAGGAAGACCGGCTGCTCGCCCGTCCGGAAGCCCTCGACCACGGCATCCCGTCGCCGCGTCGCACCGTCGAGGTGGGCGTAGGGGATCCCGGCAGCCGCGAGTCGCTCCGCCGCGAGGTCGAGGAAGGACGTGAACTGGCTGAACACCAGGGCGCGGTGGCCCTCCGCCTGGAGCTCGACCACGCGTTCCAGCAGCACGTCGAGCTTGCGCGAGCCGATCCGGGCGTCGGCGGGGTCGACCAGTCCTGGTGCGAGGCTGAGCATCCGCAGCAGCGTGAGCGAACGGAACACGATGAAACGGTTGCGGTCGAGGTCCTCGAGGAGCCCCATCACCTTCTGGCGCTCCCGCTGCAGCACCGTCTCGTACAGCGACCGGTGCGCCGCGCTGAGCTCCACCTCGAGCACCTGCTCCTGCTTCGGAGGGAGGTCGGCCGCCACCAGCTCCTTCGTACGCCGCAGCAGCAGCGGCCGGATCCGCCGGCGGAGGCGGGCCAGGCGACGCGCGCGGTACTCGCCGCCCTCCACGTTCTCCGGGACCTTGCCCTGCTCGATCGGCTGGATGTACTGCTCCCGGAACTTCCGCGCCGACGCGAAGAGCCCGGGAGCGGTGAGCTTCAGCAGCGCCCACAGCTCGCTGAGACTGTTCTCGAGCGGGGTGCCCGTCACCGCGAACGTCACATCGGCGGGAAAGCTCGCGACGGCGCGGTGCAGCTTGGTGGCCGGGTTCTTCACAAACTGAGCCTCGTCGAGGATCAGGCCGGCCCAGGTCACCCCGGCGAAGGCCTCCGCGTCGATCCGCGCGACCGCGTACGTGGTGACCACCAGGTCCGCGCCCGCGGCGACCGTCGACAGCGACGGCCCGGACGAGGTGGACCTGGCGGCGACGCGGAGCCCCGGGGTGAACTTCGCGGCCTCGCTCAGCCACGTCGGCAGCACCGAGGTCGGGACGACCACGAGGAAGGGGCGCGTCTCTCCCGCCTCGCGGGTGTGAGCGACGAGCGCGAGCAGCTGCAGCGTCTTGCCGAGGCCCATGTCGTCGGCGAGGATGCCGCCCAGCCGGTGCCCCCAGAGGAACGCCAGCCAGTCGAGCCCCTGCTGCTGATACGGCCGCAACTGCGCCCGGACGCCGGACGGCACCGGGACCGGGGGCACCCCCGCCGCGCCGCGCAGGCCGTCGGCCGTCGCGCGCCAGCTCACGGCGGGCACGGCCTCGTCCGCGAGGTCCTCGAACTCCTCCCACAGGTCGATCTGGTGGCGGCTGAGGCGCGGCCCCGTCTCCCATTCGTCGAGGTCGCCCGCCTCGTCGATCAGCTCACGGAGTCGATCGAGCGCCGGATGGTTCAGCGAGAAGTAGGTACCGTCGACGAGCAGGAGCTTCCTGCGACCCCTGCTCATCGCGGTGAACAGCGGCTCGAACGGGATCGTGCGCCCGTCGATGCGCACCAGGACGCCCAGGTCGAACCAGTCCGGATCGGTGGACTCGACCGTGCTCACGGTGATCTCGGGCTCGCCCGACAGTTCGCGATACGTCTTCCGGCGACCGTCGACGACCACGGTCACGCCCTCCGCCTCCAGCGCCGGCACAGCCCTGGTGACGAACTCCGCCGCCTCGACGTCGTGGAAGGCCCCCTCCGCGGCGAACGGCTCCCCGATCAGCTCGGCCCACCGCGCGGCGAGGTCGTGCCCCGCCGCACTCTCCGCCCGCAGATCCCGCACCGCCTGCGGCCCGGGGGCGAACGGCACGCGCCCGAAGCCGCGGTAGTCCCATTCGAACCCGTAGGCCACCGTGTCCCCGCGGCGGAACGAGAGGCGCAGCACGGGCTGCGGCGCGGGCAGCTCCGGAAGCCGCACCCGTCCGAGCCCACGGGTCGGTACCCGCCGTGCCAGCACCGGGTAGGCGTCGCGGAGGAACACCTCCTCGTCGGCCGCCGCCACGGTGAGGCCGCCCGGCGCGAGGAGGAGGGGTCGCAGCGGTTCGGCCACCGGAGACTCCGCGAGCGTCACGTGCAGCCGCGCCCCCGACTGGTCGACCGCGTAGAGCCCCGTGCGACCGATCGGATGCACGGAGTCGGGCTCGACCGCGCGTCCGTCGAGCGTAATGGCAGGACGCACCACCAGCGTCCCGTCGTCGGCCCGAGCCACGGTGGCCTCGACCGACGCGGACTCCGCGATCGCCACGGTCGTGGACTTCTGCGTCGCGACCAGGGGGATGCCGAGTGCGCCGGCCACCCTGAGGTGCCCCCACAGCAGGCTCGACTCGATCAGGTCCGCGACCAGCCAGTCGCCCGCCGTGCCGGACAGCAGACTGTCTCTGGCGATGCTGAGCAGATCGGCGAACCATCGAGAGCGCTCACGTCCGTATTCGTCCGGCGCGCGACGAACCGCGTCCCAGGTGGCGGCGCCGAGCACCCACGCGCCGGTCGCGGCGCTGCGCTCCAGGGGACGGATGCCGAGCAGCAGCTCACCGGTCCCCTTCGCCACGTCGCGCGGCGTCGCGGTGCGCTGGGGTCGCGCGGCCCAGGGGTTCGCGCCGCGGGAATCGCGCACCCGGAGCTCGACCCCCAGCGCGAGTGCAGTCCGCGGCTCGGCGGGGACCGCCGCACCGAGGATCGACCGCCAGTCGGACGGCGCGCCGTCGTCGCGCGCGGCATCGGAGGGAACGGTCATACCCCGATCCTCTCCGAGGCCACGGACACCGGCGCCGGTGCGCTCAGGCGGCGCGAGCCACCCGGGCGAGCACGCCGTGCACGAACGGACCGGAGTCGTCGGTCGAGAACTCCTTCGCCAGCTCCACGGCCTCGTCGATCGCGACGGCGGTGGGCACCTCGTCGTTGTACAGGATCTCCCAGACGCCGATGCGCAGCAGCGCCCGGTCGACCGCAGGCATCCGCTCGAGCTTCCAGTCGCGGCTGTGCGTGGTGATCTGCTCGTCGATCTCGTCGCGCTGGTCGATGATGCCGTCGACGATCTCCCTGGCGTACAGCCAGGAGGCCTCGCGAGCGGGCTCGCTCGCCGCGCGCTTGGCCTCGGCCGCCAGCGCGATCGCGAGGTCGTCGCCGCGGACGTCGGCGGAGAACAGGATGTCGAGAGCGCGCTTGCGCGCCTTCGTGCGGGCGCTCACGCCTTACTTCTCGCGGCCGAGGTAGTCACCCGTGCGGGTGTCGACCTTGACCTTCGTGCCGGTCTCCAGGAACAGAGGCACCTGGATCTCGTACCCGGTCTCGAGGGTCGCGGGCTTGGTGCCGGCCGACGAGCGGTCGCCCTGCAGGCCGGGCTCGGTGTAGGTGACCTCGAGGATCACGGACGCCGGCAGATCGATGTAGAGAGGGTTGCCGTTGTTGAGGGCGATCGTAACCTGCTGGTTCTCGAGCAGGAAGTTCTTCGCGTCGCCGACCGTCGCCGCCGGAAGCGTGATCTGGTCGAAGTCGGTCTGGTCCATGAACACGAAGCCGTCGCCGTCGGTGTACAGGTAGGTGTAGTCACGGCGGTCGACGTTCTCGATCTCGATCTTCGCGCCCGCGTTGTACGTGCGGTCGACGACCTTGCCCGACACGACGTTCTTCAGCTTGGTGCGGACGAACGCGCCACCCTTGCCGGGCTTCACGTGCTGGAACTCGATGACGCTCCAGAGCTGCCCGTCGATGCTGAGGACGACGCCGTTCTTGATGTCTGCGGTGGATGCCATGCGCTGAAGGTTCCGTTCGTGAGTCCGTGGGGCCGGAGTCGGCCGACAGTCGATTCTACGGGATGATCACGCACGCCCCGCGTGCGCCCGCCTCTGGCCGGGGGTCAGAGAAGCGCGGCCAGCTCCCGCACCGCGTCGGCATAGCCGTCGACACCGCGCCCGATCACGCGCACCGCGGCCACATCGTGCAGGAACGAGTGATGGCGGAACTCCTCCCGCGCGTACACGTCGGAGATGTGCACCTCCGCGAATGGCAGGCCCACCCCGGTCAGCGCATCGCGCAGCACCACCGAGGTGTGCGTCAGGCCGCCCGGGTTGATGATGATCCCGATGCAGTCGGCGCGCGCGGCCTGGATGGCGTCGATGAGCACGCCCTCGTGGTTGCTCTGCACCGCCCGCACCGCGAAACCGGCCTCGACCGCGGTCTCGGTCGTGATCCGCTCGACGTCCGCGAGGGTCGCGGTGCCGTAGATGTCGGGCTCCCGCGTCCCGAGGAGGTTGAGGTTGGGGCCGTTGACCAGCAGCAGCCGACGCTCGATGCTCATGCCCTCACGCCCTCCGACCCGGCGAGCTCACGCCGCAGAACCCACTCCCGACCGAAGCCCGTCGTCTCGATCTCCCCGGTCCGTGCGAACCCGGCGCGCGCGTACACGGCCTGCGCCCGGTCGTTGTCGACGTGCACCTCCAGCTCGAGCGCGGCCAGACCCTGCTCGAGGGCCCAGGCCGCCGCCGTGTCGAGCAGAGCGTCGATCACGCCGGAGCCCCGGTGCTCGTCCGCGACGTAGACGCCGACGACGAGTCCGGCCTCGGGTCGCTCGCGGTGCGGCAGCACGGTGGCGGTGCCCACCCACTCCCCCGCATCGGTCACCGCGACGAACTGCGCAGCCGCCGACGGCTCGGCCGCGTTCACGGTGCGCTCCTGCCAGAAACGGTCGGGTTGGCCGCTCGCATGCTCCACGGTGTCGAGGAACGCGATCGGGGCGGCCGGATCGGCCAGGGCGCGCAACCGCAGCGCCTTCACCTGCGACCATTCCCCGGCTTCGACGCGACGCACGTGGACGCTCACTCGCCCACCTCCTGGTAGGCGGCGAACAGCAGCGACTCGTCGGGTGCCTGCAGCACGGTGGGCTTCGCGATGTCGTCGAGCAGGATGAAGCGCAGCATCCCGCCGCGGCTCTTCTTGTCGCGCTGCATCGTCGCCAGCAGCTGCGGCCACGCGCCGGCGCGATACGACGTGGGAAGGCCCAGGGACTCCAGGATCGACCGGTGCCTCTCGGCAGCCGCATCCGAGAGCCTGCCGGCCAGCCGCGACAGCTCCGCGGCGTACAGCATGCCCACCGAGATCGCCGCGCCGTGCCGCCAGCGGTAGCGCTCGGCGTGCTCGATCGCGTGGCCCAGCGTGTGCCCGTAGTTGAGGATCTCCCGCAGACCCGACTCACGGAAGTCGTCCGACACGACCTGCGCCTTCATGCCGACCGCGAGCTCCACGGCCCGGCGGAACTCATCCGTGGTCGTGTCGACCGCCCGCGCCGGATCCGCCTCCACGATGTCCAGGATCTCCGGTGCCCAGATGAAGCCGGCCTTCACGACCTCGGCGAAACCGGCCGTCGCCTCGTTCGGGCTCAGGCTGCCGAGCTCGTCGAGGTCTCCGATCACCGCACGGGGCGCCCAGAACGCGCCGACGAGGTTCTTGCCCTCGGCCGTGTTCACGCCGGTCTTGCCTCCCACCGCGGCATCCACGAGCCCGAGGACCGTCGTGGGCACGTGCACCACCTGCACGCCGCGCAGCCAGGTCGCCGCCACGAACCCGGCGAGGTCCGTCACGGCCCCTCCGCCGTAGCCGACGACCGCGTCGGTCCTGGTGAAGTCGGCCTGGCCCATGATCTGCCAGCAGAAGGCGGCCACCTCGATGCGCTTGCCCTGCTCGGCATCGGGGATCTCGGCCAGCAGCACCTCGCGCGGGCCGTCGGCGGTGTCGGCGAGGAGGCGGTCACGAAGCTCCGCCGCACGGTTCGCGAGGGTCGGCGGGTGCACCACGAGCACCTTCCGCACGCCGGGGGCGAGGGCTGCCGAGACGCTGTCGAGGATGCCGCGCCCGATCGCGATGTCGTAGGGGTCGGCGCCGGTGACGCCGATGGTGGTCGTGCTCATCTCTGTTCTCTCCTCCATGCCACGATCTCGTCCGCGATGCGCTGCATCGGCCGTCGCGAGGTGTCGAACGAGATCGACGCGACCTCCTCGTACCACTCGCGCCGCTCCGCGAAGATCCGCTTCCACCGCTCGACGGGGTCGTCGCCGGCCAGCAGCGGCCTCGTGCCGCCGCGGAGCCGGTCGGCCACCGCGTCCTCGCTCACCGTGAGGAACACCACCGGGTGGCCGTGCAGCAGGTGCCGGGTGTCGGCGTCCGTCACGGCGCCGCCGCCGAGGGAGATCACGCCGCCCTCGCTCAGCGCCTGCGCGACCGCCGCCCGCTCGAGGTCGCGGAAGTGCGCCTCCCCGTGCTCGGCGAACAGGGCGGGGATGGGGCCGTGCGCCGCGACGATCCGCTTGTCGGTGTCGATGAAACCCACCCCGAGTCGTCGAGCGACCCGTCGACCGACGCTGGTCTTGCCCGACGCCATCGGGCCGACCAGTACCACCGACAGCGGATCAGCCGCGTTCGTCATGCGCGATGAGCGCCGCCTCGGACGCGGGTGCCGTGCGCAGCTCCTCGGGGATGCCGTCGAGGTATCCCGCCAGGTTGCGCCGTGTCTCGCGGATGCTGTCTCCGCCGAACTTCTCCAGCACGGCCCGGGCGAGCTCGATCGCGACCATCGCCTCGGCCACCACCCCGGCGGCCGGCACGGCGCACACGTCGGAGCGCTGGTGGTGCGCTGTCGCGTCCTCCCCCGTCGCCACGTCGATCGTGCGGAGCGCATGCGGGACGGTCGCGATCGGCTTCATGCCGGCCCTGACGCGCAGCACCGTGCCCGTGGACATCCCGCCCTCGGTGCCGCCCGCGCGGTCCGAACCGCGGGTGATGCCCCCGGCGGCGGCGAAGAGCTCGTCGTGGGCTGCCGACCCGCGACGCCGAGTGGTCTCGAAGCCGTCGCCGACCTCGACCCCCTTGATGGCCTGGATGCTCATGAGCGCCTGCGCGAGACGGGCGTCGAGGCGCCGGTCCCAGTGCACGTGGGACCCGAGCCCGGGCGGAAGGCCGTACGCGAGCACCTCGACGATGCCGCCCAGGGTGTCGCCGTCCTTCTTCGCATCGTCGACCTCGGCGACCATCAGTGCGGACGTCGCCCGGTCGAAGCAGCGCAGCGGATCGGCGTCGAGTGCGGCGACGTCATCCGGGGTGGGAAGCGGTGCCCCGTCCGGCACCCGGACCGGGCCGATCGACAGCGTGTGGCTGACCAGGCGGATACCCAGTTCGGACAGGAAGGACCGCGCGATCGCGCCGAGCGCGACCCGTGCCGCGGTCTCCCGCGCGCTCGCGCGCTCGAGGATCGGGCGAGCCTCGTCGAAGTCGTACTTCTGCATCCCGACCAGATCCGCGTGGCCGGGCCGCGGGCGGGTCAGAGGTGCACCGCGACCGCGCGACCGGTCGGTGAGCTCGACGGGCTCCGGGTTCATGACCTCGATCCACTTCGGCCACTCCGTGTTGCCGATGCGGAGCGCGATGGGGCTGCCGAGCGTCTTGCCGTGCCGGACCCCGCCCGAGATCGTGAGCTCGTCCTGCTCGAACTTCATGCGCGAGCCGCGGCCGTAGCCCAGCTTGCGACGCGCGAGATCGGCCTGGATGGCCTCGGACGACACCGGGACGCCGGAAGGCAGACCCTCCATGACGGCGATGAGTTCTGGGCCGTGTGATTCGCCGGCCGTGAGCACGCGGAGCATTGCTCCAGTCTCCCATGCGTTTCGCGTCCGCCGCGCCGCGTGTCGTCGCGGGTCAGAGCGCTGCGCGCATGGCGGCGATCACGTCCGTCTCGGCCGGGAGGGGCGCGGCCGGATCGCCGTGGTGGAAGATGCGGATCTGTCGCACAGCCTGGTGCAGCAGCATCCCCAGCCCCGACACGACCGTGCCGTCGCCCCACGCCGCGGCGAGCGACGATGGCCACGGCGCGTACGCGGCATCGAACAGCGCACCGCCCCGAGCGGCCAGGGGCTCGGTCACCGCGGAGGGCAGGATCGTGCCGGACGGCAGCGTCGCCACGGTCAGGTCCACCCGGCCCGGCCGCGACCCGGCATCGGCGTCCGCGAGCGGGTGCGCCGAGACGACCACCGAGAGACGCTCCCCCAGCGCCACCAGAGCCGATGCCCGCTCGGGTCGACGAGCCCGGACGTCCACGCGCGACACCCCCATGTCGGCGAGGGCCACGAGTGCCGAGGCTGCCGTGGCTCCTGCTCCCAGGAGCCGCGCGGTGTCCGCGGTGGTGATCCCCGCCTCCGCCAGCGCGTCGACGATGCCCCCCACATCCGTGTTGAAGCCCGCCGGGGTGGAGCCGAGGAGGAGGGTGTTGACCGCGCCCGTGAGTTCCGCGTGCGCGTCGCGCGCCGCGGCGAACCGGTACGCCTCCTCCTTCAGGGGCATCGTGAGCGACAGCCCACGCCACGAGGGGTCGAGACCACGCACGGCAGCCGCGAAGTCGTCGGCCGCCACCCGCCGGCGTCCGTACTCCCAGTCCAGGCCCAGCACGCGGTAGGCCGCGGCATGCAGCTCGGGCGACCGGGAGTGCGCGACCGGGTCGCCCCAGACCGCGAGTCGGGTCGACGTCACGGCCTCAGCAGCCCCCGTCGGGGTTCGCCCTGCACCACTCGCGCCACTTCTCCACGCCCTGCTCGTGTTCGGCGAGCGTCTCCGAGAACTGCGTCTCCCCGGTGGAGAGGTTCACCGTGACGAAGTACAGCCATGGACCGTCGGCGGGCTGCATGGCCGCCTTGATGGCCGCCTCGCTCGGACTCGCGATCGGTGTGACCGGCAGCCCGGTGTTCACGTAGGTGTTCCAGGGGTTCGGGTCCTCGAGCGCTTCTGCGGAGCTCGACACCACGCCCTCGTGCAGCGAGCCGTAGCCGTACTGCGCGGTCGAGTCCATCTGCAGCTTCATGTCGATCGCCAGGCGGTTCTCGATCACACGCGACACCTTGGCGAAGTCGTCCGTGCGACCCTCGCGCTGGATGATCGAGGCGATCGTCAGCACGCGCTGCGCGTCGTCCGCGGGCACGCCGGCCGCGTCGAGCGCCTCCCGCGTACGATCCACCATCTGCTGGATGGCCTGCGTCGCCGTGACGCCGGGATCGAACGTGTACACGGCGGGGAACAGCCACCCTTCCAGGCTCTGCGCCTGGACGCCGTAGACGGACGGATCGGCGACCGCGGCCTCGAAGTCCGCGAGCGGCAGCCCGAGCGTCTCCGCCATCGCCGGGAGCGAGGACTTGATCGTGCCGCCCTCCGATACCGAGACGGTGTTCTCGAGCTTGTTCTCTTTGTCCTGGAGGGCGGCGAGGGCGGCCTCGGACGTCATCTTCTTCTGCAGGCGGTAGACGCCGGGATAGAACGTGACGGCGATGCCCTCGTCGATGAGGTAGTCGTAGAAGACATCGGCGGTCTTGGTCACGCCCGCCTCGTGGAGCGCTGCCGAGACCGGCTGGCCGGTGTCGCCCGACTTGATGGTGACATACACCTCGCCGGTCGCGAGCCCCGGCTCCCAGTCCTTCGCGTCTCCCCAGCCCATGGCGTCGCTGATCCGATCACCGTAGGTGCTCCACGCCCAGGCGCCGCCGGCCACGATGCCGCCGATGATCGCGAGGACGACGATGAGGGCGATCAGGCAGCCCTTGCGGCGCTTCTTCTTCGGCGCGCCCGGCCCACGGTGGTCGTCGTCACCCGACACGAACAGGTCGTCGAGCCCGCCGCCGACGGCGGGCTCGTCGGGAGAGGTCCGCGCGGTCGAGGCGGCTGCCGGTGCGGAGACACGGGGCAGCGGCCGCGTCGCATCCGCGTCGTGCTCGATGAACGTCTCACGCGAGCCACGGGCGATGGGGACGGCCGTCGTCTCCGGAGCACGGGACGACTCTGCCGCGGACACGGGTTCGGCGGCGGCCGATGCCCGATCCTCCGCGCGCGGCGCGACCGGTGCGGGGCGTGGGTCCGACGCGGAGTCAGCGGACCCGGACGCAGCGGGCGCGGGCGCGGTACCGGACTGGTCGAGCGACGGCTC
>NZ_SSDO01000209.1:0-1692 GCF_004794395.1 Microbacterium sp. K41
ACCCGCGGAGCCCCCGAGGGCCTCGGCGTCGGCCGGCTCCAGCTCGGCGCTGACCGCGGCGGCCAGGACGATCCCGGTGTGCACGGGCAGGGCGGTGCCGGCGTCGTCGTCGTCCACCGTGATCTCGACCGCCGACGCACCGGGGACGAATCGCTCGCTCCACGTGGTCACGTCGGCGCCGGAGAACGACGCGGTCTCGCTGTCCGCGCCGGTCACGCGCACCGTGAGGGCACCGCGCACGGCCACGCGGGCGTCGGACCCCTCCAGCACGGCCGCGACGAACGGCGGCATCGCGGAGAACGAACCGCCGGCCTGCGTCGTGAGCACGTCGATGACCGTGGCGAGGCTGCGCTCCGCGGGCAGGCGCTCCCAGAGCGTCGTCACGGTCGCCCCGGGCACGTCGGGCGGCAGCGCCACCAGGGCGCCGGGGATCACGATCAGGTACCACGGTCCCGGTCGGTAGATCGTCTGCATCAGCGAACCCCTCCTGCTGCGGCCTCGCGCGGGCGCGTGTCGGCGTCGATGTCGGTGTCGTCGGACAGCAGCAGCGTGCCCGGTCGCGACGCGACCGACACCGCGTCGACGACGACCACGGTGATGTTGTCCCGGCCACCGGCCTGCACGGCCTCGTCGACCAGGAGGTCGGCGGCGCGCTGCGGATCAGGCTCCGCGCCGAGGATCTGGGTGATGCGGGCGTCGGGCACCTCGGTCGTGAGCCCGTCGGAGCAGATGAGCATGCGGTCGCCGAGCTCGGCCGGGAACAGCCAGTAATCCGCGTCACCCGTGCTGCTCGCGCCGATCGCGCGCGTGATGATGTTGCGGCGGCGGTCGTGCGCGGCCTCTTCGATCGTCAGCTCGCCCGACTCGATGAGCTCCTGCACCACCGAGTGGTCGACGCTGATCTGCTCCAGCTCGCCGTCCGCGAAGCGGTAGGTGCGCGAGTCGCCGATGTTGACCGTGAGCCAGTAGCCCATGCCCTCGACCGAGGCGACGACCACGCCGCTGAGAGTGGTGCCCGCGCGGCCGTTGCCGGTCGTGGACAGCTCCTCGACGGCGGTGCGCGCCCGCGCCAGCGCCTCGAGCAGGTCGTCGAGCTCCAGGTCGGTGCGACCGATGAAGCGCGCGAACTCGTCGATCACCGCGGCGCTCGCGCGCTCCCCCGCCTCGTGGCCGCCCATGCCGTCGGCGACCAGGAACAGGGGGGAGCTGGCCATGTAGGCGTCTTCGTTGAGCGGGCGGCGCAGACCCGAGTGGGTCGCAGCCCCCGTGGACACCACGAGCGGGGCGGTCATGCGTAACCTCCGACCATCACCACGCGGTCGCCGATCTCGATCACATCGCCGAGCCGGATCGGCACGCGCTGGCCGGCCGGGCACGCGATGCGCTGACCGTCGCGCACGATCGTGAGGCCGTTCGTGGAGTGCCGGTCGAGCACCCAGCCACCCGAGGCCTCGGACGCGGCCTCGAAGTGCGTCTTCGACAGCGACAGCGTCTCGTCGCGCACGGGCACGATCACCGCGCCCTCCTCGACCGCGGGATTGCGGCCGAACACCGTGCGCCGCGAGACCGGGACGCGGGTGCCGTCGTCCCACGTGAAGACCAGCCGGTGCCCGGGGATGCTGATGCGCGTCTCCTCCAGGTCGTCGGTCGCGGGCGCGACGACGGCGGGGGCAGGCGCGGCGGAGGCGGCGG